>JAEETX010000029.1 GCA_016286665.1 Oscillospiraceae bacterium | reverse complement strand
AGGGCCATGGCGCAGACGCCCGGCGTGCCCCCGGCGGCGTCCAGTCCCAGGCCCAGCAGCAGCCCGGCGAGGGCGCCGGAGGCCGCGCCTCCCAGATGGGCGGCGGTGAGGACGGCGAAGGCGGCGGCGCAGCAGCCCAGGGAAATGACCCCCGCCACGCGCACCTCCGCCAGGGCCATGCACAGGGAAACGGCCAGGGCCGTCTGACCCAGAGTGCCGCGCTTTCCGGAAGCACGCTCCAGCCCCGCCCGGTAAAGGATGCAGCCGAAGCCCGCCAGCACCGCCTCGCAGAGCCAGGCGGCCGCAGCCGCGATGCTGCGGTCCGACCAGCGGAGATACACTCCGCCGATGAGCGCGGTCATGACCGCCGCCGTCAGGGGCGGGAAGAACCGGCGGGAGGTCAGCTTCCAGTCCCGCAGGAGAAAGAGGGATGCATAGATCAGCAGCACGGCGGCGGCGGGCCGCAGACCGTCCGTGAGCCCGAGGCCGGATACCGCCCCCAGCATGACCCCTGCGGCGGCCGCCGCGCCGCAGGGACAGGCGCCGCAGGCCGCCGTGAAAGCGCCGCCCAGGGGAGCGATATCCCCCGGCATCCGCAGCCGCCCCAGCAGGAAGCCGAAGGCCAGGCAGGCGGTGCCCTTCAGCGCCGCTTTTCCCCGCGCGTCGGCACGATGCAGCATATTCGCCGCCCTTCTCGCGGCTTTTTCCAGTTTCTCCGATCCCAGGGTCTTTTTCACGGTTCATCGCCTCCGCCCCCCATCTTATGCCCGGAAAGCCGCCGGAACTGTCGGCTTCTGTCGCCGGGGACGGAAATCGCAAAAAGAATATTGAACTGCCGCCGCTTTTGTCATAAAATATGCGTAAGAATCCGCAACACGGAGGGAGGAACCCCTATGCCGTCCGCCACCCGCATCCAATACAGTCTGCCCAACGAGGCTTATCTGGATCAGCTGCTCACCGACGATCTGATCCTCCGCTATGTGAAGGACAACTATGAATACGCCAAGCATCTCACCGAGTTTTACGACACGCCCGACTGGCGGTTCACCCGCATGAACTATTCCATGGATGTGGACCGAGGCCTGGCCCTGCCCATCGTCCAGCTGGCGCGGGCCCGGATGTCGCCGGACGATCTGCCCGGCCTCCTCCACGGGGACACCTGGACCGCCCCCTTTGAAAGCGTGGAGACCATGGTGGAAGCCCTGGCCCAGCGGGGCGCGCCGCCGGCGTTTCTGTCCGTAGCCCGGGGCCAGGACCTCACCTGCCACTTCACCATCCGCCACAGCAGCAAGGCCACCACCCTCTACCTGCCGGACAGGACCCGCATCTGTATGTCCTTTGACAGCAGCGTCATGACCGCGGGGGGCCGGGAGGGGCGCAGCTATGAGCTGACCATGGACCTGCTTTTCGGGGAGGAACAGCAGCTCATCAACTACTGCCAGCAGATCCGGGACCGGTTCGACCTGCCCCCGGTGATGCTGAGCCGGGAGAAAAAAGCCCAGAAGCTGCTGGCGGGGGAAAGCTTTTGAACGAGCTGCCGGAGATCCGGGTACTGCGCAGCCGCCGGAAGACCCTGGGCCTGGAGATCACCCCCCGGGGAGACGTGCTGGTCCGGGTCCCCCTGCGCACCTCCGACGCTCAGGTCCGGGACTTCGTTCAGAGCCGCCGTGACTGGATCGAAAAGAACCTTGCCAGGGTCCGGGCCCGAATGGCGGAGGCGGAAGCCCTGCCCAGGCTCACGGAGGAGGAGCGGGAAGCGCTTCTCCGGCAGGCAAAGCCGGTCCTGGAGGCCAGGGCTTCCCACTTCGCTCCTTTGGCGGGGGTCAGCTTCGGGCGGATCACCGTGCGCACCCAGCGCGGCCGTTGGGGCAGCTGTTCGGCCAAGGGGAATCTGAATTTCAACGCTCTGCTGCTTCTGGCCCCGCCGGAGGTGATGGACTACGTGGTAGTCCATGAGCTCTGTCACCGGAAGGAGATGAACCACTCCCCCCGTTTCTGGGCGGAAGTGGAGCGCCTGATCCCCGACTGGAAGCAGCACCGAGCATGGCTGCGCAGCCGCGGCGGCGCGCTCCTGGCCCGCCTGCCGGAAAAATGAACGCAGTAAATCAGAAGGCGCCGTCCGCTCGGACGGCGCCTTCCGCTTTTTGATCTGTTTTTTCAACATGGAAGCCGCTGCTTCCTTTTTGAAAAGGACGTTCTGCCGGGGGTGTCGGGCAGCGCCGCCGGCGGTGCTGCGCCGTATTCCGGCAAATAAGGATGTTACCGGGAAAGGGCGACCAAGACCATTTCACGGCCGCCGGCGGAGAGTTCCTTCTCCAGGGCGTTGATCTTCGCCAGCTCCTCGTCGGTCAGCTTGGCGATCTCGAATTTCTTCTCCACCGCCAGCAGGACCACCTGCTTGTCCCCCGAGGACAGCTTGGCCTGGAGCTTGTTCAGCTCCGCCAGCTCGTCGGCACTGATTTTCGCGTAGTCGTACTTCATGGATTCTTCCTCCTTTTTCCTTGTCGGCGCGTCGCCCGCGGCAATGGACCGTTTGCCGTATGGGATTCGCGCACATAGTTTTGGACCCGGGTACCATACCCGGTATTATAATATACCCACTATTTCCCTCTGTCAAGCCGCAGTTGCGGCAGTTTGCCGCGCCGCTTTCCGGGCCTAGCGTGATGCAGGGCGAAGGGATCCGGCTCCCTTCGCCCTGAACAGTTTTCCGATCATCCCACAAGGGAGATATCGAAATCGCCGGTATCGGATTCCAGCCGGCAGCGGCCGCCCGGCCCGGAGGCGGGCAGCTTCACCCTCCCCGTATCCGTGTCGGCCTCGAAAAGCTTGGTGGTCAGCAGGGTGCCGGTCACGTCGCCGGTGTTCGTCTTCACGAAGATATCCGGCGCGTCGCTGCGCTCGAAGCGCACGTCCCCGGTGTCCGTCTCCGCCCGGATGCTCTCCGATGCCAGCACAAAGTCGAATGCCGCGTCCCCCGTGCTGGTCTTCACCCCGACTTCCGTGCAGTTGAGGTCGGTGAAGCTGATCTTCCCCGTGCTGGCGCGGGCCTCCACCGCCCCGGAGATCACGCTTTCGCTGACCGTGATGCGCCCGGTGCTGGCCTGGAGATCCAGGGACGCCGCCCGGAGCCCGGTGAGGGTGATGCTGCCGGTGCTGGTCTGGATGCCAATGCTCCCCTCCGCGCCGGCGCGGAGATCGATGTCCGCCGTGGAGCCGGACATGAGCACGCTTTTAAAGCGGAAGGAGGCGGGGATATCCACATCCCCCGTGGCGGTGCGCAGGGTCAGCGTGCCATATTCCTTCTTCGGCAGGTAGACGGTGACGGAGGTCTTCTCACTGCCGACGCCCAACTTCTCATACCACTTGCGGGTATCCACCGCCTGGATGGTCAGATCGCCGGAGAGGGTGGAGACGATGTGCTCGCAGCCATGCTCTTCCACGCAGACCACCTTGAGCTTCCCGTCCTCCGACGGCAGGAAGATGACGTCCGCCGTGTCCACGCTGATGAGGATATCGTCGAAATCCCCGGCAGGCGTATAGGTATTCGTCACGGTTTTTCTGGTGCCCAGCAGCCGAAAGTCGAATTTCATGGAGAACAGGGCCGCCACGGAGATCAGCGCCCCCACCACCAGCAGGGCAAGCCCCGCCAAAAGGATCCGTTTTACCGTCGTTTTCATTCTGCACCCTTCCTTCTCATCAGCAGGCTCTTAATGCCCTGCACCAGTTTTTTCATTCCCTTGACCAGGGCCTTCGCCAGCGCGTTGCAGGCCGGAAACAGCAGGAGCCCCAGGCCGACGGCCGCCAGCCCCGCGCCGACCGCGAAAGCCGCGCCGGGGATATTCCCCAGGAGTATGTAGACGACGGAGAAGGCGACGCAGGCAACGCCGCTCACCACCAGGCTCAGGGCCGGTCCGTAGAGGGCGATCACCACCGACCACGCGGCGACTACCAGGCTCAGCACCACCGCGAAGGCCGCGATCAGCAGGCTCACCCAGATGGGGGACCCCAGCACCAGCAGCGCCGTCGTCAGTCCCTTCCCGCCGCGCTTGCGCTCGCTGCGGACCTTTTCCTTCACCAGCTTCACCAGGGGCGTCTCCGCGGCGATCTGGGCGATCACCGATTCCACGCTCCCCAGCTCCGCCACGGCCTGGGCCTCGGTCAGCCCTTCCTCCATGCGGTCGTCGATCATTTCGTTGTAAAAGGCGACGCGCTCCTCGATATCCGCCGGGGGCAGCCCCCGCAGCCCCTCCCGGAGGGCCGCCAGAAATCCCTGCTTATCCATGGCTTTCTTCCTCCCCTGCTATGAAGCGATAGATGGACATGATGCCCTTCCACTCCTGCTTGAACTCCTCGATGTACTGCAGGCCCTTGGCCGTGATGTGGTAGTATTTCCGCAGCCTTCCTCCGTGCTCCGCAGTCCTCACCGTCAGCAGCTCCGATGCTTCCAGCCGCTTGAGGATGGTGTAGAGGGTGGATTCCGACAGCTCCACATAGGGCTTCAGGTCCTTGATGATCTGATACCCGTAGGAGTCCACGCTCCGGATGGCCGCCAGGACGCAGACGTCCAGGATGCCCCGTTTCAGTTGGACGTCCATGTGATACCTCCCCTCATGTGATACTTCGCATTGCGATGCTTCGCTTTTCGTGATACATCATAGCGCGAGGTATTCCCTTTGTCAAGGGGTTTTTGAAAAAGATTTTCGGAGGCGTTTTCGGGCAATGCAGAAACCGCCGCGAACACGTTCGCAGCGGTCTCTGCATCTGTTTTCCCTATTTCTCCGGGACTACCAGACGGAAAATGCCGTCGTAGGCGGTGTGCTCATACTGGCCCGCCTCGGGGATATATCTCCCCCGCCGGCAGACGCCGATGGTACACCAGTAATCGCCGGGCGCCAGCTCGTACAGAGCGTTGAAGCTCTCCTCGTCCTGCCGGACCAGCCGGTTCAGCTCCTGATCGTAGACCTGGAGCATGGGGTCGGAACGGCGGACGTTCTCTCCCAGGGCCAGGGTCAGCTCTCCCTCCAGGATGAGGGACGGGATCTCGTCTCCATACTCCTGAATATCAAATTCCACCGGCCACCCGTCACCCGCAAGAAAGCCGTGCGCTTCCTCCATCCAAATCTGCTCATTGCGGTGATGCAGATACGGAACGATGCTCACGCCGCCGCAGGTCACGGTGAGCAGCGGTCCTTCCCCGCTGCCGGGTTTCTCTCCTGCCGCGGCTTCGTCCGGCGGCGTCTCCGCAGCGGCGGCGGAGGTAAAAAACAGCTCCCGCAGCTGCTCGCGGTATTCCTCGTCGATCTCGTAAACATAGCTGGAAACGGGGTGCAGGAAGGGGAGAACGGCGATATTCTCCGCCGGGATATCATAGGTGGAGAGGATCAGCTTCATTTCCTCCGGCGTGGTTCCCCGCAAGCTCCGGATCTCCTCACTGGTCTTATTTCGGTTCGTCCCCTCCAGGAGGCCGCAGCGCAGGACCCCGGGACCCAGCTGCCACACATAGAGCTCCAGCCCCTTGAACGCGGACAGGCCGAAGTATTCCGGGTACTCCTCCCGCAGGGCTTCCAGGTCCGGCGTCTCCCCGTCCTGCAGCGGCGCTTCCCCATCCTGCCCCGGCGGAGCGGTCAGGGGGACCCAGCGGTTTTCCCAGTCCAGAAACGCTTCGTCGAAGGCCTCCTCCATGCGCCAGGCCCGGTCAGGTTTCCCTTCCCCGCTGAACCAGGTGACGATCGTCCGGTAATCGTCCTCCCGCCCCCGCAGAAGGCTGAAGCCGCTGTAATACTGATTGTGCACCACCAGGCAGCCCCCGCCGGCATAGTTCATCACCACGCTCCGGGAGAGACTGTTGGGGTCGTCCGCCCCCACGGGGAAGCGGCGCTTCCCGTGGGCTTCCATCAGCGCCGTCAGCTCCCGCAGGGCTTCCGGGCCAAGCGCAGAGCGAATGTCCCCTGCATGGTATTCCCCCGATGCCGGCTCTTCCCCCGCCGGCAAAAAAGAGGGCTGCTCCGTGAGGAAGCACAGGCACAGCACGGCGCAGGCCAGCACCGCAGCGGCGACGAGCCAGAAGGCAGGCTTCCGGTAATGCAAAATGCTCTTTACCCGCTTTTTCACCCCCGCCTCCCCAAAGGCCAGAGGGCAGGCGGAAATCAGGCGGCGGCTGCGGCTGAGGTCCAGCAGGGCCTGGGCATAGTCCGAGCGGCCTGGGGCATCCATGCCCCGCACCGCCCGTTCGTCGCAGGCCAGCTCCATATCCCGGCAGAGCAGGAAATAGGCCAGCCACAAGAGCGGGTTGAACCAGTGGAGGGACAGGAGCAGGAAGCCCAGGGGCTTCCACCAGTGGTCATGCCGCCGGAGGTGGGCTTTTTCGTGGGCCAGCACGTGGCTGCGCCGCGGCTCCTCCAGGCGGGAGGGCAGGCAGATGCGGGGCCGGAAGACCCCCAGGATAAAGGGGGAATCGATCTCATCGCAGAGCCATACGCCCTTTTCCGCCTCCGCCGAAATCGCCGTCCGCCGCCGGAGACGCAGGAAGCTCAGGAGGGCATACAGCAGCATCAAAAGGACGCCCAGAGCCCAGAGCAGGGACAGATCGTAATGGGGATGGGTCACGACGATCTGCCGGACGCCCAACCCTTCCTCGTGCCCGGAGCGAAGGGCGGCAGCCGGCGGCTTTTCCCGTTCCAGCGCCGGGAGGCTGCGATCCGCCGTCGAAGACAGAAGCGCCTCCGCGGCCGCAAAGCGCTCCGGCCGGGGCATCAGGCTCACCCCGGCCTGGGGCAGCACCGGGCAGCACAGCCGCACCGCTACCGGAATCCAGACCAGGCAAAGGACCCATTTCGGCGCTTTGCGGATCACCGCCCGCAGCATGAGCGCCGCCAGCACCAGGACGCCGGCGCTCATGCTCATGCGCAGCACCGCGGGGAAAACGCGCCGGAGGAGCGAAAACAGCTGTTCCATCCCCTAGCCCTCCTTCCGTGCTTTGTCGATCAGCGCCTGGAGGGCGTCGGCTTCCTCCTCCGTGAGACTGCCGCTGGCGGTGAAGGCCGCCACGAAAGCGGGCAGAGACCCATGATAGGAGGTCTCCACGATCTGCCGGCTCTTCGAGGCATAGAAATCCTCCCGGGATACCAGGGAGGACACCACGCCGCCGGCATTTTGAAACAGGCCCTTCTCGCAGAGCTTCCGCAGCACGGTGTAGGTCGTGGGCTTCTTCCAGCCCAGTTCTCTCTGGCAGAGCTTCACCAGCTCCCCGGAGCTGACGGGCTCATGGGCCCAGACAATACCCGCAAACCTCTCCTGCACAGCCCCCAGCTCCAAGTCCGCCATGCTCATGCCCTCCTTTCGGTTTATCCGGATAAACTCCCGGTTTTGAGTTTATCATAGTAAACCGTCTCCGTCAAGAGGTAAAAAACCATCCATCCGCCGGTATTCCGGCGGATGGATGAAGGTATCTTGATTATTTCCCCAGGATCATGCGGCGGACGATATACCGGCGGACGCCCATGGCGCGCCGGAGTTCTCCCTCCAGCCAGAGGCAGAAATCGCACATTCTGCGGATGTCCCCCTCCCGGGGCTTGCGCATGGCGAAGCGGCTCAGAAGCACCGGCTCGCAGACCTCCGCCATGGTTTCATGGGGTTTCTCCGGGCTGAGAGCGCCGTCCACCCGCGCGCAGAAGCTCCGGATGGTGTCGGCGGGTTCCATCTCCAGCCCCAGGAACACCAGCTGCTTCAGGATGCGGCGGTAGCACACGTCCGCCCGATCCCGCAGATCCGGGTATCTCCGCGTCACCCGGCGATAGAAGCTCTCCGACCGGAAGAACAGCAGGACAAAGCGCACCAGAAGGAAGATCAGTAAAGCCCCCAGGTCGCAGCAGAGGATGATGAGGACGACGGTCCAGGTCCCCGTCTTCTTCGGGGCCGACGAGGCGGTCGAGCCGGACTTCACCGGTTCCCGCAGGTCGTTGGGCTGAGGCAGGTCCGGCATCCGCAGGTCCGGGATCTCCGGCGTTTTCTCCGGCTTCGTCTCGGTGACGACGGGCTCGTCCCGCTCCACGGGCGCGTAGAATTCCCACTGGGAGGGGTCGAAATCCACCCAGCCCACTCCGTAGAAATAGATCTGCGTCCAGGCGTGGGCGGTGGCGTTGGTGGCGACGAAGCTCTCCGTGGTCCTCGCGCCCTCCTGCTTCAGGCCGTAGCCCGTCACATAGCGGGCCGGGAGCCCGGCGATGCGGGCCAGGATGGTCATGGCGGTGGCATAATAGGTGCAGTAGCCCTCCCGCTCCTCCAGAAAAGCGGAGACGAAATCCCGCCCCTCCTCCGGGGTCCCGGGGTTCCTCGTATAGCTGCAATTCTCGCTGAGCCAGGCTTCGATGGCCAGGGCCTTGTCGAAGTCGGTGGGGCAGTAGCGGGTGATCTCCTCCGCCAGCTCATATACAAAGGGCTCGACCGTTTCCGGCACGGCGGTGCAGACGCGCTCGATCTCCCCGTACTCCGCGTCCTTCGTGTAGGCGGACAGGCGGATGAGCTGGCCCATGTAATCGTTGAAGAACTCCCGGTCCCGGGCATAGACGCGCGTCCGCAGGGTGTATTTCTGCGCCAGGGCCGGCACCTCCGTCAGATACAGCTCCCCCTGGGAATTGAAGTACACGTCGGAATCGTCGGAAAAATCCAGCTCCACGCGCTCCACCTTGCCGTTCGAGAACAGGGAGCGGTGGCGCACCGTCATGCTGACCTCCATGCTCACCACCCGGCTGACCTTGCCGTAGAGCCCGGCGGTTTTCCGGGCGGAGGGCTTATCCACGCTGAAGGCCTCCCGCCGCTTGCCCCGCCAGAGGAGGCTGGTGAAGCGAAAGCGGCCCAGGGCGGCGCTGTCATACCAGCCCCGGCCGTCGTAGGTGTCGTACACGGCCCCGGCCAGGAGGATGGGCGTGGCGGTCTTCACCCGGAGGATGGTCCGGTTGTCTGGCTCGACGTCGCCTCCCAGGGCGAAGCCGTTGGGGGCCAGGCCGGAATAGCCCAGGTCGAAGCCGCCGCTGCCATAGCTGCCGTCCCCGTAGAAGCTGAAAACATCCTGCACGTCCTGGATGAAGTTCACCAGGCCCTTGGATTTCCAGGCCCCGTCGGTCTTGGGGCCGATGGCGACGGAAAACAGCACCGCCAGAGGCGCGAGGGCCAGCGCCGTCAGCTGCATGGCGGCGGAGGGAAGCTTTCCCTTGCCCCCCAGCTTTCGGTGGATGCTGCCGGCGTTGGTGCGGGCCAGCAGCACGAGAAAGACGATGAGCATGAGTGCCGCCGCCCCGAGGAAATAGGGCGATTTGGCGAGATACATCCACACCAGCACCCCGGCGCTGACGACCGCCCATGCCGGCAGGAAGGGGAAGCGGCGGAAATAGAGATAGAGGATCAGGGTGACGGGGAAGGAAAAGGCCAGGTGCACCAGAAAGCGGCTGCCGTTTTCCGAATAGGGCAGCGTATAGGGATAGGCCGCATTGTACCACTCGATGAAGCCGTCGATGTATTCCAGCACGGCCTCCTTCATCTGGAGCAGGGCGGAAATCCCCATGCCCCCCAGGGCCAGGATCGCGATCAGCGCCGGGAAAATCCACCAGCGGCGGGTGAGCAGGAAAATGAGGGACAGGTCCACGGCGATGAACAGGAGGCATTCCAGCATGCCCACCTCCTGCCCCAGGGCGGGCAGGATGGCGCTGCACAGGGCGCAGCCCCCCAGGAGGCAGCAGATCAGCTCCACGATGAGCGAGGTATCGAACTTCGGTTTTTCTCCGTTCACAGACACGCCCCCCTCATTCCAGCGCTGCCAGCGCGCTCGCCACATCGCAGCCCACCTCCAGGCGGAGAGAGGGCAGATCCGTCTTCTCCCCGTGGCCCTCCCCCACCAGCACCAGGGTCACGGCACTGAAATAGGGCTCGGCCTCGGCGATCTTTTCCGCCAGGCTTTCGGTGCAGCGGTGGGTGACGACGATGAGGGAGCTGGCTCCGTAACCGGTCTCCAGCGGCAGGGGCCCCTCCGGAGCCTCGTCCCCGAAGGGCAGCTGGGCCAGCCACCGGCGCACATCGCCCACGTCCCCCTCCGTCAGGGCTTCCGCCTCCGGGCGCACGCCCTTGGTGTCGCCCAGGGCGCGGAGGACGGCGCTGCGGTTGCGGCGCAGGCAGTGGAGGGTGATGCAGGCCGCGGCCTCGCACACCGTGTCCGCCCTGGCCAGGGCGTCCTCTCCCTCCGCGCCGTGGGCGCAGTTGTCGATCAGGACCGTCAGGTTTTCCCGCACGGGCTGTTCATACTGCTTGACATACAACTCCCCCCGCTGAGCGCTCTTTTTCCAGTGGATCTGCTTCAGGGGGTCGCCGGGGCGATAGGCGCGGGCGCCGGCGATGCTGCTGCCGCTCTCGGAGGTGAGGAGATAGCGTTCGCCGAAAAGCTTTTCATCCGCCACATCCCCCCGGAGGGAGGAGAAGGCCTCCGCCCTGGGATAGACGGTGAGCTGAGGCTGGCGGTAGTAGCTCAGCTTCCGCATGTCGAAGCTCTGGGGGAGCAGGCCCAGCACATCGGTGATGCGCATGGCGGTGATCCCGATGGGATAGACCCCCCGGTAGGGGGCGGACACGCGGAAATCGAACTCCTGCCCGGCGAAGGGCAGCAGGCTGAAGGAAATCTGCGTGTTCTCGCTGGGGGCCGCCATCTCCACATCCACGCGCATCATGCTCAGGGGAAAGGGCTTCTCATTGCGGATGGACAGATGCAGCGCTGTCTCCTGCCCCTTTTCCACGGTGTCGTTCTCCAGGGTCTGGGTGTAAGCGAAGGTGCGCAGGGTCCACTGGTTCAGGGCAAAAAGGAACAGCACCAGAATCAGCTGCGCGATCAGGAAGAAATACCAGATGCGCAGCCCGGTGTATAGTCCGGCGAACAGGAACACCGGCATCAGCAGATAGAAGATGACCCTCAGCGCTTTCATGACACCGCCGGGACCTTGATCTCCCGGAGGATGGAGCGGAGGATGCTGCTCCCGGTCTCCCCCTTGACGCCGCTGCGCCGGTCCAGGACGATGCGGTGGGCCAGCACGCTCTGGGCCAGCCTCTGCACGTCGTCGGGCAGGGTGTAGTTCCGCCCGGCGAACAGGGCGGCGGCCATGGCCGCCTCCGTGAGGGCGATGCAGCCCCGGGGGCTGACCCCCAGGCGGATGCGCTCGTCCTTCCGGGTGGCCTCCGCGATCTGCACGATATAGTCCAGCACCGCGTCGGCGCAGAGGACCTTTTTCCGCTGCTCCCGCAGGGCCAGGATATCCTCTGCCGAAGCTACCGGCTCCAGGGCTTCCACGGGCTTGGAGCGCATATTGCGCCTCAGCACGTCGATCTCCTGCTCATGGGTGGGATAGCCCAGGCTCAGGAGCATGAAGAAGCGGTCCAGCTGGGCCTCCGGCAGGGGATAGGTGCCCGTGTGCTCCACCGGGTTCTGGGTGGCCAGCACGATGAAGGGCTCGGGCAGCGGATAGGTCGTCCCGTCGATGGTGAGCTGGGATTCCTGCATGGCCTCCAGCAGGCTGGACTGGGTCTTGGGGCTGGTGCGGTTGATCTCGTCCGCCAGGACGATCTGGGCCATCAGGCCCCCGAAGCACACCTCCCGCTCCCCCGTTTTGGGATTGAAGGCCGTATAGCCGGTCACATCGGAGGGCAGCAGGTCCGGCGTGAACTGGATGCGGGAATAGGTGCAGTTCAGGCTGCGGGCCAGGGCCGTCACCAGGGTGGTCTTCCCCAGGCCGGGCACGTCTTCGATGAGCACGTGACCGCCGCAGACCAGGGCCAGCAGCAGTTTTTCCGTCTGCTCCTCCTTTCCCACGATCACCTTTGCGATGTTTTCCTTGATTTTTTCAACCAGCGCGATGGAAGACATTCGATCACCGCCTTATCCGTTTGGGAGGCATTCTGCCATGTCCTGCGGCTCCCTGCAGCGGGAGCGGGACGGCAGCCGTCCCGATTCCGTATAATGTCCATTATAGTTATTATACCACAGTTTCCCCGGGGAAGCAAACCGGGAAGCCGCCGCCGGGGAAAAGTGCGGCGTTTTCTATTGAAACGTCCCGTTTCGTGGTATAAAATAAAAGTATATGCCGACTTTCGCCGTATTTCGGCGCAGCGTTTCCCCGGTCCCGGCTGGAAACTGCGCAGGGAGGTCACAAGATGACGACACAGATGCAGGAGTTATTCCGCCCATCCGCTGAACGGCGGCGGATCCTGATCGTTGAGGACGAGCCGGTCAACCGTAGGATCCTGACCCGCTGCCTGGAGGGCAGCTATGCGGTGATCCCGGCGGCCGCCGGCGGCGAAGCGCTGGAGATCGTCCGCGACCAGATCGAGACCATCAGCCTGATGCTGCTGGACCTGCACCTGCCGGACATGCACGGCCTGGAAATCCTGCAGCGGCTTAAGGCGGACCCCCGCTACGCCCGCCTGCCGGTGATCGTGATGACCGCGGACAGCCAGGCGGAGGTGGAATGCCTCAACCTGGGGGCCATCGACTTCATTCCCAAGCCCTACCCCCGGCAGGAGGTGATCCTGGCGCGCATCCGTCGCACCGTGGAGCTCTCCGAGGACAGGGACATCCTGCGCTGGACGGAACGGGATCAGCTGACCGGGCTCTACAACAAGGACTTTTTCTACCGCTACGCCGTCATGCTGGACGACTATCACAAGGACCTGGCCACGGACGCCCTGGTGCTGGACGTCAACCGCTTCCACACCCTCAACGACCGTTTCGGCAAGGCCTATGGCGACAAGGTGCTGCAGCGGATCGCCGAAAAGGCGCTGGAGCTGGTGCGCTCCTCCGGCGGGATCGTCTGCCGGAGCGAGGCGGACAAGTTCTTCATCTACTGCCCCCACCGCACGGACTATGCCGATATCCTGGAAAAGGTATCCGTCTCCGCCGAGGAGGACGGCAGCGGAAACCGCATCCGCCTCCGGATGGGGGTCTACGCCGAGGCGGACAAGTCCCTGGACATCGAACGGCGCTTCGACCGGGCCAAGATGGCCTCCGACGCCGTGCGCGGCAGCGCCGCCAACGCTTTCGGCCTCTACGACCGCTCCATGTCTGAGGCGGAGCTGCTGGCCGAGCAGCTGATCGAGGACTTCCCCGCCGCCCTGCGCGAGGGGCAGTTCCGCGTGTATTATCAGCCCAAATTCGACATCCGCGGAGACGTGCCCGCCCTGTACAGCGCGGAGGCGCTGGCAAGGTGGGCGCACCCGAGGATGGGCATGGTGAGTCCCGGCGTCTTCATCCCTTTGTTTGAGCGAAACGGCCTCATCCAGGCGCTGGATTACCACATCTGGAGCGAGACGGCGGCGCAGATACGGCGCTGGAAGGAGGCGCAGGGCCTCCGCCTGCCGGTCTCCGTCAACGTCTCGCGGATCGACCTGCTGGACCCCCTGTTGAAGGACAAGCTGTGCGCCCTGGTGGCGGACAACGGTCTGGACTACGCCGATATGATCCTGGAGGTCACGGAATCCGCCTACACGGAGGAGGCCGCCCAGATCACGGAGACGGTGAAGGAGCTGCGGAGCCTGGGCTTCCGCATCGAGATGGATGATTTCGGCACGGGCTACTCCTCCCTGAACACGCTCTCCACCCTGCCCATCGACGCGCTGAAGCTGGACATGCAGTTCATCCGCAGCGCCTTTGCCGGGCGGCGGGACACCCGCCTGCTGCAGGCCATCATTCGCCTGGCGGAAGCCGTGGAGGTCGCCTGCATCGCCGAGGGCGTGGAGACGAAGGAGCAGGCGGAGGCGCTGAAGGCCATGGGCTGCGACGTCATCCAGGGCTATTATTTCTCTCCCCCGCTCCCCGCCGCGGAATTCACGCGCTTCCTTTCGGAGGAGAAGCGGAAGCCGGAGGGGGCGCGGGAACGATGAAAGGCATGGCGAAAAACCGCACGACACTCACCGTGATCATCGGGAGCTTTCTTCTGGCGTGCATCGTCATCGCCGGGACGCTTCGGATGGGGCAGAGCGCGAAAAAGGATACGGACGCGGCGGTCCGCTCCGTCAGCCTCCTGTATCTGGACGAGCTGGCCGGGCGCAGGGATCAGGTCGTGGAAAGTAACCTCCAGGACCGCATCCGCACCATCTATACCGCCATCGAGCTGATGCAGCCGGAGGACCTGCAGGATGCGGCGCATCTCGCGAACTATCAGAGCAAGATGAAGCAGCTCTTCGGCCTGGACAAGTTTGCCTTCGTGGACGGCGGCGGGCTGATCTACACCGCCCTGGGCACGCAGACGAACATCGACGCATACGCCTTCGACTACCGGAATCTGACCGGGCCGGAAATCTCCCTGTTCAGCCCCGATGGCGCGCAGAAGCAGGTCATCATCGCGGTCCCCGTCAGCCTTCCCCTGGGGAACGAGACCCTCACGGTCTGCTTCATGGCCATCAACATGGAGGAGATGCTCTCCGGCGTCTCCATGGGCACGGGCACCGGCGGCACCACCTTCTGCAACCTCTACACGGCCGACGGCTGGGCCCTGACCGATTACGTTCTGGGCGGTCTCGCGGCGGAGGATAATCTGCTCGCCGCCATGAAAAGCGCGGCGTTCGAAGCTCCCGATTCCTTCGACGGCTTTGAAAGCTCCTTCCGCGGCGGGGAGAAGGGCGTCGTCTCCTTCTCCTACAACGGCGTGCGGGAGACCCTGAGCTACACCCCCGTGGTGGGCACGGACTGGCAGCTCACCTACCTCATCCGGGAGAGCGTGATCACCGACGAGATCAGCGCCGTCACCGGGCTCGCCGTGCGCCGCAGCGTCCTCCAATCCCTGCTGACCATCGCCGTGATGGCGGTCATGTTCGGCCTCGTGATCGCGCAGATCCGCAAAACGAACCGGCTGGTCCTGGCCCACGAGACCGCGGATGCGGAAAACCGCGTCAAGCAGGAGGCCCTGGAGCAGCGTCTCCGCCTGCAGGAGCAGCTGCTGGAGGAGCAGCGGCAGCGGCAGGAGCAGACCCGGATGATCACCGCCCTGTCCTCGGACTACTGGAGCGTGTATTATCTGGAGCTGGACAAGGATGCCGGGGTCTGCTACCGCTCCCACCCGGACCTGGACGGCGCCGGCCTGCAGCCCGGCGACCGCTTCCCCTATCTGGCCTCCGTGACGGCCTACGCGGAGAAATACGTCACCGAACCGCACCGCGCGGAGTTCCTGCGCTTCGTCCACCCGGAAAACATCCGCGCCGGGCTGAGGGAAAGCCGGGTCATCTCCTTCACCTATACGGTGCTCCGCCACGGGAAGGAGCGCTATGAGACGGTGCGCTTCGCGGGGGTCCGTTCCCCCGAGGACGGGGAGGACGGCAGCGTGCGCAGCGTGGGCGCCTGCTTCGTGGATTCCGACGCCGAGACCCGCAGGGCCATGGAGCAGCGGCAGGCCCTCACCGATGCGCTCACCGCCGCGGAGGACGCCAGCCGCGCCAAGACCGCCTTTCTCTCCAACATGAGCCACGAGATACGCACCCCCATGAACGCCATCATCGGGCTGGACGCCATCGCCCTGCAGGACCCGGAGACGCCCCCGCAGACGCGGGAATATCTGGAGCAGATCGGCGCTTCGGCGGAGCATCTTCTGAAGCTCATCAACGACATCCTGGATGTGACGCGCATCGAATCCGGCCGCACGACCCTGCGGAACGAGGAATTCTCCTTTGCCAAGCTGCTGAAGGCCGTCAACACCATGTTCAGCGCCCAGTGCCGCGACAAGGGGCTGGAATACCGGTGCGGCATCGTGGGCGAGGTGGACGACTTCTATATCGGCGACAACATGAAGCTTCGCCAGGTCCTCATCAACATTCTGGGCAATGCGGTAAAATTCACCCCCGCCGGCGGCAGGGTGGAATTGCAGGTGGAGCGAAAGGCCCGCTTCAGCGGCAGGTCCGCCCTGGAATTCCGCATCTCCGACACCGGCATCGGCATCAGCGAGGAATTCCTCCCCCGCCTGTTCGACGCCTTCACCCAGGAGGACGCCTCCTCCACCAGCAAATACGGCAGCTCCGGCCTGGGCCTGGCCATCACCAAGAGCATCGTGGAAATGATGAACGGCAACATCGCCGTGGAGAGCGCCAAGGGAAAGGGCACCACCTTCACCGTCACGGTCACCCTCGCCGACGCCGCCCGCCGCCCTGCCGCCGGGGACGAACCGGAGGTCCATCCCGCCGATATGACCGTGCTGGTCATCGACGACGATTCCCTGAGCCGCGAGCACGCCCGGCAGGTGCTGGAGAAGGCGGGCATCGCCGCGGAGACCGCCGAATCCGGCGCGCAGGCCGTGGAAATGGTGAAGCTGCGGCACGCCCGCCGCGAGCCCTATAACCTGATCCTGGTGGACTGGCAGATGCCGGAGATGGACGGCGTGGAGACCGCCCGAAGCATCCGCGCCGTCACCGGGGACGAATCCGCCATCATCATTCTGACCGCCTATCATTGGGACGATATCCTGGAGGAAGCGCTCAAGGCCGGCGTGGACAGCTTCATCGCCAAGCCCCTGTTCGCCGCAGCGGTTCTGGAGGAATACGGCGCCGCCCTGCAGCGGAAGAACCTCTCGCCCCGGAGGCCGAAGAAGAAGGCGGAGCTTTCCGGCCGCCGCATCCTCCTGGCGGAGGACATGCCGGTGAACGCCAAGCTCATGACGATGCTGCTGAAGGCCCGCGGGATGGAGACCGACCCGGCGGAAAACGGCCGGATCGCCGTGGAAAAAGTGGCTGCCAGTCCCGAAGGCGCCTACAGCGCGGTGCTGATGGACATCCGCATGCCCGAGATGGACGGGCTGGAGGCTGCCCGCAGGATCCGCGCCATGGACCGGGCAGACGTGAAGAAGCTGCCCATCATCGCCCTGACCGCCAACGCTTTCGACGAGGACGTGCAGCGTTCCCTGCAGGCGGGCATGAACGCGCACCTCTCCAAGCCCATCAAACCCGAAGCTTTGTATGAAACGCTGGAGAGCCTGATCGACGGCGACGAACCATAAGAAAGGAAGTGACCGTATGCTGACGCTCGACGATCTGAGACAGTTCGGCGCAAACATTCAGGAGGGACTGGACCGCTGCATGTCGGACGAAGGATTCTATCTGGAACTGGTAGGCATGACCCTGGAGGACGCTAGCTTCGACCGGCTCTCCCAGGCCGTGGCGGCGGACGACCGCAAGGCCGCCTTTGAAGCCGCCCACGCCCTCAAGGGCATCGTGGCCAACGTCTCCCTCACCCCGCTGTACGCGCAGGTCTCGGAGATGACGGAGCTGCTGCGCGGCGGGCAGGAGGCCGACTACGGCGCTTATCTCGCCCGCATCCTGGAAATGCGCGCCGATCTGCTCGCCCGGCAGAACGGCTGACGCAGTTCGCGTATCCACCGGAAAAGGAGAAATCCCCCATGCCGCCGCCCAAAAGCAAGTCAACAGGGAGCGTTGCAAATGCAACGCTCCCTGTGATATATCCGCTTCGCGGGGGGGCTGTTATCCGGTTGTGGTCGGAGGCCTGCCCGGAGCGGGCAGCGTTCTGCGCTGCGTCATTCCTCTGCGAAATTCGTGTCCAGCACGGTCTCCAGCGTATAATCCGGGAATGCCCGCTGGACGTCCGCCACCGCCTCCTCGAACACCGCCCGGCGGTCCTTGGCGTCAAAGCTGACCACCAGATCGAAACGCAGGGACTTCGGCTCCTTAACGAGGTAAAAGCCGTGCAGCTGGGTCACATACGCATGGGAAAACACGATTTCCCGCACCTTCTCCTTCGCCGCGATGACCTCCGCATCCTGCGTGTTCACCGAATAGACGCCGATGGCCGTCAGGATCACCCGGTGCTGCCGGTACACCTCCGTCTGGATACTGCGCAGCAGCTGATCCAGCCTGTCGGCGGAATAGCTGTCCGGCACCTCGATATGCACCGACCCGTTCCAGGCGTCCGGTCCATAGTTGTTCAGCACCAGGTCATAAGCGCCCTGCACGTCGGGAAAAGAGAGCACGGTGCTTTTGATGCTTTTCGCCAGCTCCGCATCGTTCCGCTCCCCCAGGATCTGAGAGATCGTATCCCGCAGCATCTCGACGCCGGACTTGATGATGACGAGGGAGATGATCGCGCCCAGCCAGGCTTCCAGGGAAATGCGGAAGATCAGGAAAATCGCCGCCGCCACCAGGGTGGAAGCGGAAATGATGGAATCCAGGGTGGCGTCCTCCCCGGAATTGACCAGGGAATCGGAGTTCACCCGCACCCCGACGCTTTTGACATACCTTCCCAGCACGATTTTGACCACGACCGCCACGCCCACGATGACGAGGGAAACGGCGTTATACTCCGGCGTCTCCGGATGGATGATCTGCTTGACGGATTCCACGAAGGAGGTGATGCCCGCATACAGCACGATGACGGAGATGATCATGGCGCTGAGGTATTCGATGCGCCCGTAGCCGAAGGGGTGCTTTTTGTCCGGTTCCTTGGCTGCCAGCTTGGTCCCGACGATGGTGATGAGAGAGCTGCCGGCGTCGGAAATATTGTTGACCGCGTCCAGCACGATGGCGATGGAATGGGTCATCAGGCCGACGACCGCCTTGAACGCGGCCAGGAACACGTTGGCAATGATGCCGATCACGCTGGTTTTGACGATGGTTTTTTCCCGGGACGCTTCCTTCCTGTCCATGGTTTTCTCCTGCTTCACGCCCGATTGAATTTTTCCTTCGGCTGCTTGCAGCGGGGACACTTCCAATCCTCCGGCAGGTCCTCGAAAGCGACGCCGTCATGCTCGGCGGGATCGTAGACATAGCCGCAGACGGAGCAGACATATTTGCCGCTGGCCTTGGCTTCGGCAAAATCCACCTGGGCGGGAACGGTGGGCGCCGGGTGCTCCAGGTCCATGACGCGCTTCGCCTCCAGGCTTTCATAGCCCTGGGGCGTATGGGTCCCGCAGTAGACCGTGGGATGGCTGCGCACGAAGGAGCGCACCCGGTCCAGGGTTTCCCGGGCGGCCGGCAGGTCGTCATAGACGATGGAGAGCTTGTTTTCATAAAGCGCTTCGTCCACATAGGTGACGTCCCCGTGGAACATATAGAAAAGGCCGCCGTCCTCCGCAATGACGATGCTGTTGCCGTTTGTATGGCCCTTGGCCTTGATGAAGGTGATCCCGTTGGCGATCTTCTGGCTCTCCGGGAATTCGCCATACGCCCCGTCCGTGAAGTACACGGGCACGAGGTTCGGAAGGCCCTTCAGCTCCTCCGCCTCCATTTCCTCCGCGCTTACATAGATCTTCGCATGGGGGAAGGACCGCAGCTCGCCGGAATGGTCCGCGTGCTTGTGGGTCAGGAGAATCTTCGTCACCTGTTCGGGCCGATAACCCAGGGCGGCAAAGGCCTCCATATAGCTGCAGATATCCCTGCCGGTGAAGATGGGGCTGGTCTCATCCGGCGATTCCTCCGGCGTCCCGGCGGGGATGCCGGTGTCCACCAGGATGACCTCGCTGCCGGTGTCGATCAGATAGTTCTGCAGGCTGCCGCGATAGCGAACAGCGGGGTCGAATTTCCCGGGCCCCTCCTCTCCGCCGAAGGCAAAGGGCTGGGAATAAAACCCGTCCCGGCGGAATTTCACTGCTTTGATTTCCATGTCGTACTTCTCCTTATTTCAACATTGTATTCATAGCTTTTCCTGCTTTACGGCACGCAGGAAACTGGCGATCAGCAGGATGTAGCACACCGTTTTCGGCAGCATCAGCATGCCCAGCATGGGCACGGCCCCCGCGCCCACCGCAACCGGGATATAGAACAGGAAGGACAGCAGGATATACAGCCATACCGGCGCAAAGACCCGGTCTTCCCTTCTCTTTCGGAAATACAGGCAGCAGATCGCCGCGCCCAGAAGCACGAAGGGGATATTCCGAAGGATCCCCCAGGTCATATCGCTGGTGTTGGTGAGCCAGCCGTTCTGCGGGAAAAGGCAGAGGATCACCCGCAATGCCGCGAGGCACCAGAGGGCGGCCGTTACGCTCCGCTTTTCCTGCATCCGGAAGCGCCCCAGCCAGACATCGTAGAGCAGGAGATAGAAAGCCGTCATCGTGACGGAGGTGATCAGCTTTCCGACGCCCAGCGCGGCGGTTAGGTCCCACTCCGTAAAATAGTTCAGCACCCGGGGGACGAGATGAAACGCATCTCCGCAGCCCAGGACCAGGGCCGCGAGTCCCATGCGCTTGTCCGTTTTGTCCTTCGCGCGGCTCAGGATCACGCAGCCCCCGATCAGGGCAAACAGCAGATACAGGATATCGAAGGCCGATTCGCCGTACTTCATTTATCCTCCGACCGCTCTCACAGCTGCGCCTTGACCCGGTCCCTGACTTCCTCCATGTCCACGGTGGGCTCAAACCGGGCGACGACCTTGCCCTCCCGGTCCACCAGGAACTTCGTGAAATTCCATTTGATATAGGCCTTGTCGCCGAAGGCCTTGTTGTTCATATCGGAGAACTTTTTCAGCGCCGCGCTTTTCAGTCCCTTTCCGAAGCCTTCGAAGGGCTTTTCCGTGGCCAGGAAAGCAAACAGGGGGTCGGCGGTATCCCCGTTCACGTCGATCTTGGCAAACTGGGGAAACTCCGTGCCGAACTTCACCGTGCAGAATTCATGGATCTCCTCGTCGCTTCCCGGCGCCTGGTTGGCGAACTGGTTGCAGGGAAAGTCCAGGATCTCCAGGCCCTGCGCCTTCATCTCCTTATACATGGCTTCCAGCGGCTCGTAGTGGGGCGTGAATCCGCAGCCGGTGGCCGTGTTGACGATCAGCAGCACCTTCCCCCGGTATTCGGAAAGGCTGACCTCCGCGCCCTTTCTGTCCTTTACGGTAAAATCATATACGGTCTTCATGCTTTTTTCTCCTTTCTTATTTGACGATTTCTTTTGCAAAGGCGGCCGCCGCTTCCAGGTCGCCGGCGTTGGGCCTGCCCTTGTGGATTCCCTTGAATTCACCCCTGCAGTGGAACTCCCGCTGCTCCATGGGAATGCCGGCCTTGTCGGCCTCCGCCTTGACCTTCTTCCAGGTGGAGTTCAGCATGGCCGCAGAGCCGAAATTGACGATCTTCCCCACCTTGTCCTTGTCCAGCGCCCGGATAAAGTCCCTTACCTCCGGGTCGATGCTAAAAGCATAATAGGAATTGCCCAGAAAGAGCAGGTCCACCCGCTCCTCCACGGGGGCGCTCAGCGGAAGGGCCTCCGTGCCCAGGGCTTTCGCCACTGCCTCCGCCAGGCGCTTCGTGTTGCCCGTCTTGGTGTAGTATCTGACCGCGACCTTCATTTCACATTCTCCCTTCTGCCGCGCTTGCTCGTATTCCCCTTCTATGCTTCGATTTCGCCGCCCAGGATTTCATAGAGCAGCGCGTATAGGGCCCCCGCCTTTTCCGGCGTCAGGCGCACGCAGCTCCCGACCTTCCGCGGGATGTCCTTCGCGGCCTCCTGCAGGGCTGCGCCCGTTTCCGTCAGCCGGATCTCCACCACGCGTTCATCCTCTTTCGCCCGTGCCTTGACCACATATCCCGCGGCTTCCAGCTTCTTCAGAAGCGGAGAAATCGTCCCGCTGTCCAGATGCAGCCGGCGGCACAGTTCCCCCACCGTGATCTCCCGCTCCTCCCACAGGACCAGCATGACGATATACTGCGTATAGGTCAGCTCCAGGGGCTTCAGATGGGGGGCATACAGCCCGGTGATCTTCCGCGCCGCAGCATAAAGGGGAAAGCAAAGCTGGTTTTCCAGCTTCATCGCCTCGCGAAAATCGTATTCCATGTCCCTTCCCCCTTCCTTTTATTTTTTACAATCTAATTGTATCAAATATATTAGCCCCTGTCAACAGCTATTTTCCCTTTTTTGTAAAATGTGATCCGAAAGGCCGTTCTCCTGCCCGAAGGCGGCGGTCACGCCTCCGTCAGCCTCCGTATTTCCTCAATAAACAGTCGGACCGCCGGGGAAAACACCTGATACTTTTTCCAGATCAGGTTTCCCGCAGTTTCCATCCGGGGAACCAGCGGCCTGACGCAGAGCCTGCTGTCCCCCGTCGTATTGATGAGACGGTCAAAACAGATGGCATACCCAAGCCCGTCCTCTACCATCAGGGATGCGTTGTAGATCAGGTTATAGGTTGCCACGATGTTCAGGTTCGTGCCCGCAAAAAGCGGCTGGGACGCCCGCGAGACGATGAGGGGACAGCCCTGCAGGTCCGAAATGCGGAGTTCTTTCTTCTCCGCCAGAGGGCTTTCCTTCTTCATCAGCACGGCAAAGCTGTCCTCTGCGGGAAGGGGTATGGATTCATAAAGGGAATGGTCCACCTCGGTGAAGATCAGGGCAAAGTCGATGAGGCTGTCCGCCAGCTCGTTCATCAGGTCACGGGTATCCCCGCTGGTGATATGGAATCGGATATCCGGGTTCTGAGCCGCCATATTCGCCGCCGTCCGGGACAGGTAATGGAACGCCCGGGATTCGCCTGCCCCGATCCGCACCGGACCGGACACATGGTTCTTGACACGGGAAATCTCCTCCTCCGTCATTTGCAGGAGCTGCACCATTTCCTCGGCCCGTTTGCGCAGCACCACCCCTTCCGCCGTGAGGGTGATCCTGCGGTTCCCCCGCACAAAGAGGGCTGCGCCCAGCTCTTTTTCCAGTTCCTTCATCTGCCGCGACAGCGACGGCTGGGCGACATGCAGGGCTTCCGCCGCCGCGGAGATCGTTCCCTCCCGGACGACTGCCAGATAATACTGCATGGTACGGATATCCATCAAATCCCTCCCCTGTATTTCCTATGCGATTTTAGCATGGGAAAGCATAGAAAACAAGCATTTGATTATATCAGCGAAGCCGATTACAATAGCTGCGGAAGGATGCTTCTGCATACTCGGCCGCGGGCAGGGACCCGGTCCCGGGAACAGCACGCGGCAAAACAGGCAAATCCGCACGGAATTGGAGAGATACTGCGATGAAACGGACGCTATCCATCCTAATGATGCTTTTGATGGTGTCGCTGCTGGTCATGCCGGCATGCGGGGATAATGAAGCGGGCTATGAGGACGTTCCCTCCGACGCCTGGTATGCCGAGGCGGTCACGGCGCTGCGGGAAAAGGGCGTCATGGACGGCGTGGGCGGCAACCGCTTTGATCCCGCGGGTGTTTTCACCCGGGCGCAGCTGGCCACGGTGCTGTACCGCCTGGCCGGCAAACCTGCCGTGCAGGGGGAAGACGGTTTTTCCGACACGCAGCCCGGCGCCTGGTATGCCGACGCTGTGCTGTGGGCGTCCCAAAGCGGGATCGTCGGCGGCTACGGCAACGGCCTGTTCGGCACGAACGATCCCACGACGCAGGAGCAGCTGGCCGTCATGCTCTGGCGCAGCGCGGGCTCCTATGTCCTCGGCAGCGAATACACGGACCCCGACGGCGTGGAAAACGCTGCCAGCGGCTGGGCCTTTGACGCGGTGCGCTGGGCACGGGTCGATGGTCTTCTGACGGACGCCGTCCCCTTTGAAGCGACGCAGCCCGCCTCCCGCGCCCAGGTAGCGGATATGGTTTACCGCTATCTCCAGCTGCTGGAACGCTTTTCCGATGTGGACGCAATGAGCGGCGCGACGCCGAAGGCGGAGAGCGGTTCCGGGGTTCTGGTCGCCTACTTCTCCTGCACCGGGAACACGGAAAAGATCGCCGGCTTTCTCGCCGACGCCCTCGGGGCGGACACCTTCCGGATCATCCCCGAGGAGCCTTACACCGACGCCGATCTGAACTACGGCGACAGCGAAAGCCGCACCACGCGGGAGCAGCACGATCCGGAAGCCCGCCCCGCGATTTCCGGCAGGGTGGCGCAAATGGACGATTACGGCGTCGTCTTTCTCGGTTACCCCATCTGGTGGGGGCAGGCGCCCAAAATCCTTTACACCTTCGTCGAGAGCTACGACCTCAGCGGAAAGACCGTCGTTCCCTTCTGCACCTCCGGCAGCAGCGGGATCGGCTCCAGCGCCGAAAACCTGCGCAAAAGCGCGCCGGACGCGGTCTGGCTGGAGGGCCGCCGCTTCAGCGCCAGCGCCGGCAGCGCGGCGGTGACGGAGTGGGCCGGCGGGCTTGACCTGGGGAGAAAGGAAAAAGAAATGAAGCTGAAGATCGGAGAAACGGAGGTCCCGGTCACCTGGGAGGACAACCCTTCCGCGGCGGCCCTCCGCAAGCTCTTGCCCCTGACGATCCGGATGTCCATGTACGGCGGCTTTGAGCAGGTCGGGCCCATCGGGCAGAGCATTGAGAGAGACGATGCGCAGATGACGACGCAGTGCGGCGATATCGTTCTGTACGCCGGCGACCAGCTCGTGATCTTCTACGGCTCCAATTCCTGGGCATACACGCCCCTGGGCCATATCGAGCTGTCCCCGCAGGAAATCACGGCGCTTCTCGGCGGCGGCGACGTTGCCGTCACGCTTTCGGAGGGCTGAACGCCGCCGGGCTCCGGACCGGGGCGGAAGCCAGAAAGCCCCGGGGAAGGGCGGTTTTCCGCAGCCGCCATTGCATGAAAAACGAACGGGATTATCCCGAATGACGACGAGACTGAGGAGGAAGGACACATGCTGTACAAGGATTTTCAGGGCCTGAAGCTCTCCATGCTGGGTTTCGGCGCTATGCGTCTGCCGGTGATCGACGGGGATGACGACCGGATCGACGAGCCGGCCGCCATGCGCATGGTCGACACGGCGATGCGCAGCGGGATCAATTATTATGACACGGCCTGGGGCTACCACGGGGAAAACTCGGAGCTTGTCATGGGCAAAGCGCTGGGGCGTTATCCCAGGGAAAGCTATTACATCGCCACCAAGTTTCCCGGCTATGACCCCGCCAATTGGGCAAAGGTCCGGGAAATCTTCCCCCGGCAGCTGGAAAAGCTGGGCGTGGACTACTTCGATTTCTACCTATTCCACAATGTCTGCGAGATGAACATCGACGCCTATCTGGACGATGAAACGTACGGCATCTACAGCTATCTGATGGAGCAGAAGCGGTGCGGCCGCATCCGGCACCTGGGCTTTTCCTGCCATGGCGGCATGGATGTGCTGAAGCGTTTTCTCGCCGCCTACGGCAAGGATATGGAGTTCTGCCAGCTCCAGCTGAACTATCTGGACTGGACCTTCCAGAACGGCAGGGAGAAAGTGGAGCTCCTTGACCGGCAGAACATTCCCATCTGGGTCATGGAACCCCTGCGGGGCGGGAGCCTCGCCAGACTGGCGCCGGAGGATGAAGCGGCGCTGAAGGCGCTCCGGCCGGAGGAGGATATCCCTGCCTGGGCCTTCCGCTTCCTGCAGAGCATCCCTTCCGTCTCCGTGATTCTCTCCGGCATGTCCAGCGAGGAACAGCTGGAGAAAAACCTGAAGACCTTCTCTGAGGACAAAAAGCTGAACGCCGCCGAAACGGACGCGCTGCGCGCCATTGCCGAAAAGATGCTCTCGGCGGGAACGGTCCCCTGCACGGCCTGCCACTACTGCGTGAGCCATTGTCCCCAGGGTCTGGACATTCCCGGTCTCCTTGCGCTGTATAACGAGCACGCCTTTACCGGCGGCGGCTTCATCGCGCCGATGGCCCTTTCCGCCCTCCCGGAGGATAAGCGCCCCCAGGCCTGCCTGGGGTGCCGAAGCTGCGAGCAGGTATGCCCCCAGCAGATCCGGATTTCGGAGGTGCTGGCCGACTTCGTGAAGAAGCTCGGCTGACGCTTCCCCGCCGGGGGATCGGGATTCCGGCGGAAACCCTGTCCCGGATAACAGAAACAGACATACATTTCCAAAGACGGCAGATCGCGTTAGTCCGGCGCGATCTGCCGTCTTTTTCTGCGCCTGCCGGCAGTTCGGAAAGGCTTTCCGAAAAAAAGCGGCTTCTTTAAAGTTCAATTAAGTTTCGCGCTTTATGATGGGCACAGACAGCGAGAGAAAGGAGGCGCTCAGGATGGAAACCACCTGCGTTTTCAAAAGGATCGAGAAAAAGTACCTCCTGTCAGAGGAGAAGTACGACGCCCTGTTTCGGAGGATCGGAGAGCATCTGAGGCCGGACGCCTTCGGCCGCAGCACGGTGCTCAGCCTCTATCTGGATACGCCGGATCACCGCATCATCCGCAATTCCATCGAAGCGACGGATTACAAGGAAAAACTGCGGCTGCGCAGCTACGGCACCGCCGGGGCGGAATCCGAGGTGTTCCTTGAGCTGAAGAAGAAATTCAAGGGCGTGGTGTACAAGCGCCGGGCGGTCATGACCCTGGCAGAGGCGGAAAACTACCTGGCGCGAGGGGTTAAGCCCCGGGAAAGCCAGATCATGTCCGAGATCGACTGGGCCATGAAGCTCTATGGCCGGCCGAAGCCGGCGATGCTGATCGCCTGCGAAAGGGAAGCCTGGTTCGACGGGGAGCACCCCGATCTCCGCCTGACCTTTGACCGGGGCATCCGCTATCGGGAACGGGAGCTGCATCTGCGTTCGGGCAGCGCGGGGACCCTGCTTCTCCCGGAAAACACGGTGCTGCTGGAGATCAAGACCGGAGGCGCGATGCCGCTGTGGCTGGCCCACGCCCTGGACGCGGAAACGATCCTGCCGGGCAGCTTTTCCAAATACGGCGAAGCCTATACCCGTTCCCTTGAAGGAAGCAGACGTCCTGCGCATATATCTGCAGAAGGAGGCAGTCAACATGTCGTCAATCTTTAACAGCATCATGACCGGAAGCTTTTCGGTGGGGACCTACCTGCTCTGCCTGCTCTTTGCCGGCCTCTGCGGCACGATCACCGCGCTGGCCCTGCGGCGGGAGAGCACGGCAAGCCGGAGCTTCCTGCTTTCCCTGGTGGTCCTGCCCATCATCGTCACCACGGTCATCCTCATGGTCAACGGCAGCGTGGGGACCGGGATCGCCGTCGCGGGCGCTTTCTCCCTGGTCCGCTTCCGCAGCGCTGCGGGAAAGGCGAGAGACATCACCGCCATCTTTCTGGTGATGACGGCGGGCCTGGCCTGCGCGGCGGGCTATGTGGCAGCGGCGCTCCTGTTCACGGTCATCGCCTCCGCCCTGATGGCGCTGCTGAGCCGGGTACCCATGCGCTGCGAGCGCTTCATGGAGCTGCACGTCACCGTGCCGGAGTCCCTGCACTTTGCCGACGCCTTTGACGATCTCTTCCGGCAGTACACAAAGACCTGGAAGCTCACGAAGGCCAAGACCTCCAACATGGGAAGTCTCTATAAGCTGGATTACAAAATCGAAATGAAGGAACCTGGCGCGATGCAGGAATTCCTGGACGCGATGCGGTGCAGGAACGGGAATCTGGAGATCGCGCTCCTGAACGCAGACGAAGGAGGAGACGAATTATGAAAAAGACCTTTGCCCTATCGGCAGCGACCCTGATCGCCGCGCTGGCCCTGCTGGCCGGCTGCGCCATCACTCCCGCCGCGGCGGCAGAAGCGGCCGCAGACGTCAAGACGGTGAATGCGGCCTCCGCGGACGCTGCGTCCGGGCTGCCCGCAGCCGCCGTTTCGGCGGATGTGGACACCGCCGTATCCGACCGGGACGCCTCCGGCGAATACGACGCCGCTGCAGCGGTGACGCTGAAGCCGGCGGACGACCTCACCATCACGGAAGCCGGCGTCTATATCCTCAGCGGAAGCTATGAAAACAAAATGCTCGTGATCGAGGCAGGAGAAGGCGACAAGGTGCAGCTCGTGCTTCATAACGCGGCGCTGACAAACGACAGCGGCCCCGTGATCTATGTCCGCAGCGCGGATAAGGTGTTCATCACCGCAGCGGCGGGGACGGAAAACACGATCTCCGACGGCACGGACTACGCGGTCACCGACGGGGATACAGCACTTGACGCGGCGATATTCAGCAAGGACGACCTCACCATCAACGGTGCGGGCAAGCTCACCATCAGCGGCAACTGTAAACACGCCGTGGTTTCCAAGGACGATCTGGTGGTCACGGCGAAGGACCTCGCCGTGAATGCCGAAAACGTCGGCCTGAACGGGAAAGACTCCGTCAGGTTCTCCGAGGCTTCGGTCAGCATTACCGCCGGCAGCGACGGCGTCCGCGCCGACAATGACGAAGACGCGGACAGAGGCTATGTCAGCGTGACGGATTCCACCCTCACCATCGTCTCCGGCAAGGACGGCATCCAGGCGGAAACGGTGTTCACGGCGGCAAACTCCGCGATCACCGTCACCTCCGGCGGCGGCCGCAGCGGACGCAGTCCGGATTCCTCGGAATCCTATAAGGGCGTCAAGGCCGGCGTTTCCGTCTTCTTCGACGGCGGAACGGCGCAGATCGACGCCCTGGACGACGCGATCCACACAAACGGCTCCATCCTTATCCGCGCAGGCAGCTTCACCCTCCTCAGCGGGGACGACGGCATCCACGGGGACGAGAAGGTGGAGATTTCCGGAGGAACGATCGCCGTCACCGCCCACGAGGGGATCGAGGGGACCTATATCCTCATCAGCGGCGGGGAGATCGACATCCAGGCTTCCGACGACGGCATCAACGCCGCCCGGAAATCCGACATTCTTACCCCCACGGTGGAGATCACCGGCGGCAAAATCACCGTCACCATGGGCCCGGGGGATACCGACGGCATCGACTCCAACGGGAATATCGTCATCACCGGCGGCACGGTTTCCGTCAGCGGGAACTCCGCCTTTGATTACGACGGCACCGCCAGCTTTACCGGCGGCGAGGTGTACGTCAACGGGCAGCAGGTCACCACCCTCCCCAAACAGATGATGGGCGGCGGCATGGGCGGCGGTCCCGGCGGTCACGGCGGCCAGGGTGGCTTTGGCGGTCAAGGCGGTCAGGGAGGCCAGGGAGGCCAAGGCGGTCAGGGCGGCCAAGGCGGTCAGGGCGGCTTCGGCGGCTTCGGCGGCAAAGGCGGACACCCCTGATCCCCGCGCCAGGCAGGAACGAGAAACGGGACCCGGATATGCTCCGGGTCCCGGCTTCGTCTATTCAGAATATCACACCAGCGGCAACTCCACGGTCACGGTCAGGGATTCTCCATCCTCGGATTGGGCGTGGATTCTTCCCCGGTGGGCCTCCGTCACAGCCCTGGCGATGCTGAGGCCCAGGCCGAAGCCCCCGGATTCCGAATTGCGGGAGCTGTCCCCCCGGGCAAACCGTTCCAGCAGGTGGTCCGCATTCCCCTTCTCCATCGGCTGAGAGCTGTTCTTCACCGTCAGTTTGCCGTTCCTTCCGGTTTTCTCCAGCGTCAGCTCCACGCTGCCCCCCTCCGGGGAATACTTCATGGCGTTGTCCATCAGAACGGAGACCAGCCTGGCGAGCGCCTTTTCATCGCCGGTCATGCGCAGCTCCGGCGCAACGGAAGCGCGGAAACGCTTGTTCCGGGAGCGGGCAAGCGCCTGAAAGGATCGGGCGGTTTCCTCGACCAGCTCGGACAGAGAAAGGTCCTGACTTTGGAGCGCCGCGTTTTCCTCCTCCATGCGGGACAGGAAGATCATGTCGGCGGTGAGCTCCGAAAGCCGCCGGGTCTGCTGGCGGATGTCCTCGATCCATTCGCTCTCCCCCGCCATTTCCGATTCCAGAACGTCCGCGTCCGCCCGGATGATGGTGATGGGCGTTTTCAGCTCATGCCCCGCATCGGTGATGAAGCGCTTCTGCTTTTCATAGCTCTCCGCGATGGGGCGCACGATCCTGCCGGAAAACAGAAGCAGGAGAAGGAACACGGCGAGGATGCCCACGAAGGAGATCCCGACGCTGGCATACAGGAACATGCGGAAGGTGCCCAGTTCCCGGTCACAGAGCAGGAAAACCAGCATCGTTTCCCCGTCGCAGAGGGCGCGGCGATAGCGGAATCCATCGGCAAACCCTTTCTCCCGCCCCTTGGCAAGGACAGCCTGGGCCATTTCCGCGGCGTTCTCCTCCGTCAGGGACACGATATTCTCCGTGCTGCTCCGGGAGAGATTTCCATCTCCATCGAACCAAACGGCAAAAAAACGTGACTGGTAGGCAAGCTCGCCGAAGCCTCCCCGATGCATCTCCGGCGCATCGTCCCGCCCGCCGTCCGGCGGCGCATCCCGCATTTCCCCCGGTTCCCCCAGGGGCCGGAGCATCTGCCGGGGGAAAGCACCCTTGTTTTGGACAAGGATCTCCAGCGTGGCGTCGGCTTCCCGCACAAGGCTTTGGTAGTTGATGGCGTTGATGGCGCCGATCAGCACCAGGAGCACCAAAAAGACGGCAGCCACCGCCGCGAGAAGGAACTTTTTCCTGAGCCGCCGGATCATGGCCGCACCTCCAGATAGTAGCCGACGCCCCGCTGCGCCTTGATTTCCACGTCCGCGCCGACGGCCTTCAGTTTCTTCCGGAGCGTGGAGATATAGACCCACACGCTGTTGAGGTCGGCTTCGCTTTCATAGCCCCAAATGCGGTCCATGAACGCTTCCGTGGAGATCAGCTTCCGCGGATTGCGCATCAGCATCTCCATCATCTGGAATTCTTTTCCGGCAAGCTTATGACGGCCTTCCGGCCCGGTGAGATCATAGCTGGCGCAGTCCAGAACGACCTTTCCCACGGTCAGGGTCTTGTCCGGCTGGACAGAGAGCTGCCGTGTCATCGCCCGGATCCTCGCCAGCAGCTCCTTCATGTCGAAGGGTTTGGTCAGATAGTCGTTCGCGCCGCTGTCCAGTCCCGTGACCCGGTCGTCGATCTCCGCCCTGGCGGTGAGCAGCAGCACCGGCGTGGGGTCTCCCCGGGAACGCAGCTCCCGGAGCACCGCAATGCCGTCCTTTTTCGGCATCATCACGTCCAGGATCGCGCCGTCATAGTTTCCCGTCTCCAGATAGTCCAGGGCGCTTTCCCCGTCATGGACCACGTCGACGGCGTAGTTGTTTTTGATCAGGATCGTGGAAACTGCCCGCGCAAGGGATTTTTCATCCTCGGCATACAGAAGTCTCATGGGCTGCACCTCACAGCAGGAATCTTGCGGCAGGAGAAACGCGCAGCTTCGGCGCGCCGCTCCTCGTGATGTTCGGATTATACTATATGCCGGCAAAGAAGGAAAGGCCGAGTTTCCCTCTGTTTGCGCCTTTCTTCCCCTTCTCTGCTTTGCACCCTCGCAGCGCCGCTTGCCGGCGCTCCCGGGACCGGCAAAGGGTGCCGGGGAGCCGGAAACGCGGAAAAGGACCGCTGCAAAGCTTTCGTTTTGCAGCGGTCCGATGATTCTATGTGTCCCGGGTATGCGGCGCGGTCAATGCCGTCTCACGCATCCGCACCCGGGCGGGTGCTTACGGTTCCTCGTCCTTCTTCCTGCGTCGAAGGATAAAGCCCAGTCCCAGTGCCAGGAGACCCAGAAGGATGACGGCCGGGATCTGCCACGTGATCGTGCCGGTGTACGGCAGGTCTTCCGGCAGGTCCTTCGGAGGCTCCTCGGGGGGCTCCTCAGGCGGCGCAGGCGGCTCCTCAGGCGGCGCAGGCGGCTCCTCGGGCGGCGCGGGCGGCTCCTCAGGCGGCGCGGGCGGCTCCTCAGGCGGC
>JAEETX010000028.1 GCA_016286665.1 Oscillospiraceae bacterium | reverse complement strand
TCTTGTTCTTCACGGTGTTGTAGTTCCTTTGCTTGCATTCGTTGCACCGAAGGGTGACACGGACGCGAGCTCCGTTCTTCGCCATGTTTGCGGCACCTCCTTATTAGATTCGGCCCAGGGGCGGCCCGGCTTATCCCGTCGCTGCCCTGCGGCCATGTTGCCTCCCTGTACAGCGGGGTTTTGCGCGCAGCAAAATTACCCCGTCTGCCGACAGGTAAAGGTACTATACCACAGTGAGCAAGGCCCGGTCAAGCATTATTTCATTTATTTTTGCGCCGTTTTGCGTCTTCCCGCCCTTGCCTCACCGCCGGGGCCGTGGTATGCTGTCGGCAGAGAAACCGCCGGCGGCCCGGGAAAGGAGATGCGCCCTTGGAAGCGATGATCTTCGGCTTCTGCCTGCTCACCTCGGATGTGAATATCTTTCTGCTGCTGTCCTATAAGAAATCCGGCTTCGCCCTGGGCTTCGGCCTGCTTTCCCTGGCCCTGACCGCGGTCACGGCGTTTTTCTGGCGGAAGCTGCTCCTTGCCAGCGGGAGAGACGCCGCCCTCCTGGGCTTCCATCATTCGCCGCTGGTACCCATCCTCATAGCCCTCCTCGCCCTGGCCGCCCTTGCGGGCATCGTGATGGCCCTTCGGCAGATGGTGAAAAAGGAAAGATAAAGTCGTATCCCCTGACGCCGGGCGGCGTCAGGGGATACGACTTTCTTCAGCCTTATTTCTTCTTCTGGTTCTTTTCGTAGAGGATGCGGAGGCCGTCCAGGAGGAGGTTTTCATCCAGGATGATCTCCCGCTTGCAGTGGGGGATGATCTTGCCGCTGAGGCCGCCGGTGGCGACGACGGTGCAGGTTTCCCCCAGCTCCCCTTCGATGCGCTCGATGAGGCCGTCCAGCATGGCGGCGTTGCCGTAGATGAGGCCGGACTGCATGCAGTCCACGCTGGTGGTGCCGATGACCTGCTTCGGCTCGTCGAAGCTGATGCGGGGCAGCTGGGCCGTCCGGGAGGCCAGGGCGTCGAAGGAGACCATGACGCCGGGATAAATCACCACGCCCCGGAAGACGCCCTTGGAATCCAGCACGGAGAAGGTGGTGGCGGTGCCCATATCCAGGATGATCAGGGGCTTGGGATATTTCTGCAGGGCGGCAACGGCGGCCACCACCAGGTCGGCCCCCAGCTCCCGCGGGTCGCCGGTGGCGATGTTGAGCCCGGTCTTGATGCCGGGGCCCACCACCAGGGGGCTCTTGCCGCAGATCAGCTCCATCACCCGGATGAGCACGTTGTTCAGGGGCGGCACCACGCTGGAGACGATGCTCCCCTCGATGCTCTCCCGCGACACCCGGTAGATTTCCAGGAGGTTCTTGACCAGCACGGCGTATTCCGCCTCGGTCTTGGTCAGGTCGGTGGCGACCCGGGTGAGGAAAACGGTCTTGTCTTTCTCAAAACCGCCGATGACGATGTTGGTGTTGCCGATGTCAAAAGCCAGGATCATAGTAACCGCTCCTTTGTCGCATTTGGCCCCGGCGGGACGAGCTCGTCCGGCCGAGGCCGATATTGCAAATTTACTTGATTCTCTTTCTTCCCAAGTCGATCAGCCGAACGATCACCGGGCTCAGCACGATATTGAACAGCAGCTCAAACAGGAAGTTGCCGCCGATCATGACCAGGAGAACGATCTTAACGCCCTGTCCGGGAGCGCCGAAGGCCTCCTCGATCAGCGGGATGAAGAACAAAAGGCTTCCCAGGAAGAAGATTCCGGAATTCACCACCGGGCATACGATGGCTGCCGCCAGCACGGCCAGATAACGGTTCTTCTTCGCCAGCGCGCGATAGACCACCCCGGACAGGAAACCGGCAGCGGCGCCCTTCAGCAGACATACGAACACCGTGGCAAAGGCGTTGTAGCTCATGAAGAACACGGTATCCGGCTGAAGTACGACCACGATGCCGAACACAAAGCCCAGCCAGCAGCCTGCCCACGCGCCGTAGAGGGCGGCGCCCACCACGATGGGTACCAGCACCAGGGAGATGGAGAAGGTCCCGAAGCGGATGAAGGAGCCCAGGAGCTGCAGCACGACCACGATGGCCGTCAGCAGCGCTACCCCCGTCAGCGTGCGTGTGTTGAATCTCTTGCTTTCCATATGCAATTCCTCCTTGCTGTCGCCCCGTGATTCAGTGACCGCCGATCCCGTCGAAGTGCGCAGATTGTCGAGCAGGCTTTTCGTCTGATGAAGGCGAAAAACCACAGGCATACTAAGCGTATTTCAAGGGCAACACCGCACAATTCCGGTGCGCAGATTGCGCAGTCAGAATTTTCGTCAGATTGTCTGAAAATCGCGGGGAATACTTCCTGTATTGGCCAAGATTTTCGGGCAATATGACGGAACATGATGCAAGCAAGATGTGTGCCGAGAACTAACGCGGTGTTGCCCAAGATTTTTCGACAAAACCAGGCGGAAAGGATGCCGACAAGATGTGTGCGGCGATGGGATTCGGGGGTCGCTCTGGGTGCGGCGCAAATTTCGGCCTCATTATAGCAAGGATTTTCCGTTTGTAAAGCCCTTATGAAAGAATATTTGCCGGAGCGCTTTCCCGCCCCGGCATATTTTATTCGTCTTCTTCCATGGCCTCGTAATAGTCCGATTCGGAGGCAAAGAGGATATATTTGCCGTCCACCAGACCGTAATAACCGCCCGCCGTGAAGTATCCGCGCATCTCCGTTCCCTCCTGTGATCTTGATTCTGATCAAAGGATACCGCAGGCCCTGTCCAATAAAACGGACAGCGTCCTTTTCAAAATGGAAGCGCCGCTTCCATTTTGACGGAGGAACGACAAAACAGATGCGCTTCGGCCCTTAGGCCGAAGCGCAGGAGAAAAATCTTTCGCGCCTGCAGGCGCGAACTCTGCGAGGCTTTGGTTTCACCGGACGAAAATCCACTCCAGCAGGAACACCATGCCGCAGCAGGTGGCCGCCACGGTGAGGAGGCTGCCGCCGAAAAAGGCCACGGCGGCCCCGGCGACCAGGGCGGCGATCCCCGCAACGGGGACCTGGGTAGCCTCAACGATGGCGGGGAAGGTCATCACCGCCAGGGTCACATAGGGCACATAGTAGAGGAAGGAGCGGAGGAAGCGGCTGCGCAGCGGCTTCCGGATCAGGGTCAGGGGCAGGACGCGGATAGCGTAGATGACGGCGAAGGCAATAAGGATATAAAGATAATTACCGGGCATCCTGCTCCTCCTTTCGCGGGAAGACCAGGGCGGCCAGGGCGGAAAGCCCCACCGTCAGCAGGATGGTCCTCGTTCCGGCGGAAAGCTCCCGCAGGGCGGGCAGCACCCCGGCGGCCCAGCTGCACAGGAAGCCGAAGACCACGCACAGGGCCACGCTGCGCTCCTTCCGCGCCGGTGGGATGATGATAGCCAGAAACATGCCGTAGAGGGCCACGCCCAGGGCGCTGACGATCCGGGCGGGTAAGATGGTGCCCATGAGGATGCCCAGGGCGGTCCCCAGGGCCCAGGCGGGCACCGCCACCGCCATGGCCCCGTAGTGATAGCGGGGCTCCAGGGGTCCGGGCCGGGCAATGCTGATGCCGAAGATCTCGTCCGTCACCGCCGCGCCCACCAGCCAACGGTGACCGTTCTTCATTTCCGGGGAAATGCGCTGGCTCAGGGCGCAGCTCATGAGGAAATAGCGGGCGTTGGTGATGAGGGTCACCAGCGCCACCTCCCAGCCGGCGGCGCCGGCGCCGATCAGGGTGAACAGGGCGTGCTCCCCGGCGGAGGCGGTGCAGAGGACGCTGGCGATGAAGCCCTGGAGCGGGGTGAGGCCCGCGTCCCGGGCGGCGATGCCCAGGGAGAAGGCCACGGCAAAATAGCCCAGCGCGATGGGGACGCCGTCCCGCACGCCCTCGGCAAAGGCGGACGCCGCCTTTTTCGCCGGTTTCTTCATGTCCTCGCCTCCTTCCGGGTGATTTGTGATTCAAATTAGCACATTCCGTCCGGCTGCGCAAGGGGTTTCGGTTTTGTTTGCGGAGGAATCCGCGCCGCCGTCGGTCCGGGCTGCCCTGCCGGCGGATGCGCCCGATCACAGCGCCAGCTTCGCCGCAGACAGCAGGGCAAGCAAAAGAACGTTGACGAGGAGGAACACCATCAGGAACTTCCCCGGCTTCGCGCCGGGGCTTCGGGAATAGAGCTTGAGGCTGATGAGGCTGGCCAGACTGGCGATGGGGGTCCCCAGGCCGCCCACGTCCACCCCCAGCAGCAGTTCCCTGGCCTCCTCCGTGAAGCCGGAGAGGAGCAGGGCAGCGGGCACGTTGCTGATGACCTGGCTCGCCAGCAGAGCCGTCCAATATTCCCGCCCGGCCAGCAGCCGCCGCAGCAGCGCCTCCACCGCCTCCATCCGCGCCAGGTTCCCCGCGAAAACGAAGAAGGCCACGAAGGTCGCCAGCAGCAGGAAATCCGCTTGCAGCAGGGTTTTCCGGTCAAGGATCAGCAGCGCCAGCGCCAGCACCCCCAGCAGCACCGGCCATGGCAGAAGCCGGAACACGGACAGGAGGCAGAGGACAAAGAGCCCCAGATAGAGCCAAAGCAGCTTTTTTTCCGGCTTCGGCGCTTCCCCGAGGGGCGCGGCCAGCTTAATGCGCGGCAGGGCCAGGCAGCCCAGCAGGCACAGCAGGAGGGACAGGGCCCACATCGGGGCCGTGATGCGGAAAAAGTCAAGGGCGCTCAGGCCGTAATAGGAATACAAATACAGGTTCTGCGGATTCCCCACGGGGGTGAGCATGCTGCCCAGGTTGGCCGCCGCGGTCTGGAGCACCACCACCAGAATGAGGTCCTGCCCCCGCCCCGTGAGCCCCAGCAGCACCACGGCGAAGGGCACGAAGGTCAGCAGGGCCACGTCGTTGGTGATGAGCATGGAGCTGAAAAAGGTCAGCGCCACAAGCGTGACGCCCAGGGCCCGCGCGCCGGAGGTCCGGCGGCAGAGCAGGTGCGCCAGGGCTTCAAAGGTCCCCGCCTTCCGCAGCCCCGCGGATACCACCATCAGGGCATAGAGCAGCGCCAGGGTGCGGAAGTCGATGTAGCCGATATACGCCCGGTCCGGCGGCACAAAAAAGCAGCTCGCCAGCGCCGCCAGGGCCGCGATCACCAGGATCGGCTCCTTTTTCAGAAACGCTTTCAGCTTTGTCATCCGCGCTTTCCTTCTTCCCCGCCGCATTGACGCATTGACGAAAATCCCGGCTGCGCGATCTGCGCGCCGGCATCTTACGGCGTTGCCCTAACATAGACCCATTCGCCCCGGTTGTCAAGGAAGCGCCGCACAATTCCGGCGCGGTTGACGGAGGAACGGAAAAACCATATAATCGGGGCAGAAGAACAAAAAAGGAGCGTGCGGATCATGCGGAACAAGAAGCGTTATTATCGGAAATTCGACCTGGACGTGCCCAGGGAGGAAGTGGAGCGGATCGTCAGGGAATGCAGCGACCCAGAAAAATACAGCCACAGCGTCCTGGCGGGCCCCTATACCCCGCCGGACGTGGACGATCTGACGGGCAGGACCCTGGCCTTCCGGGGAGAGGAAAAGGATTTCGACTTCCGCTTCACCGGCCTGAACGACGTGTGGTTCAAGGAGGCGGGGGCGGAGGAAAAGCGCTGCTTCGTGAACGTGAAGACCCTGGACGGGGAAGTGTACTTCGTCAATTTCCTGGTGCCGGGCTACGCCGCTTCCCGGCAGATCACCCTGAGCCCGGACCTGAAGACCGGCTGCGCCACGGTGGTGGACGCCCACATCGGCACGGAGCACTCCAACATCGACGTGGACCGGGATTTCTACTTCGGCCGCCTGGAGGGTGATTTCGCCGGGGGAACGCTCCACGGCTTCACCACGGAGCTGGTGGGCAAGTCCATCATCTGGGATTACGGCCCCAAGATCATCAAGATCAAGCACATCTACAACTGCGACATCTACTATACCTACAAGAATCTGACGGAGTTCGGCACCTGGATGGCCTGCAACCCGGCGGACTATGTGAAGATCCGGGACGGCCTGTTCCTGTTCAGCTTCGTGGAGGAGCGGCAGGTGGGCCTCCAGGCTGTCTTCCTGATCGACCTTGGGCGGATGCACGACATCGGCAGCTTCTACGGCGTCTCTGGCGGTCACTTCACCAGCGCCTGCATCGGCGCCGTCGGGGAGATGACGGACCCCAACACCATCGCCTGAGGGACAGGGCGGAACGCGGTCAGGCAGGTAAGCCGCCGACGTCTCCGGGGATAATCTGCCGGAGCGTCTGCCGGCCCGCGCCCCCCCCGTCCCGACAGCGCGCCGGATTCCGAGCGCCGCAAGGCCTGCGGCGGGGTGGGGTGGACGGAATCGAAGCGCCGGAAAAGGGAAATGCGGCATATGCAGAAAGGCAGGGGCGCTCTCCCCTGCCTTTCGTTTTTTGCTTTTCCGTCCGGGTCCCGCCGTCCCGCTCACAGAAAGGGATCGGGGTCCCCGTAGCTGCTGAGTTCCAGAATGAAGCGCTGCCCTTCCCGGCCTTCTCCGGCGGGAACGAAGCCGCACTTTTCCAGGACCCGCCGGGAGGCCGGGTTGTCTTTCGCCGTCTCCGCGGCCACCGCGGTCACGCCCGGCTGGTCGAAGGCCCAGGCGAGGATCGTCTCCACCGCCTCCGTGGCATAGCCGAGGCCCCGGTATTCCTCTGCGATCCCGTAGCCCAGCTCCACGATCCCGTCCTCCGGGACGCCCCTGAAGGACAGGTTCCCGATATGGGAGCCGTCCTTTCGGACGATCATCCATAGGGCATACCAGCCCCAGTCCTCCGGGTGGGCCAGGCTGCCCCGCAGCATCTCCCCATAGGCTTCCCGGCGGTGCGCGTCGCCCTCCGCGGCTGCGATCCGGTTCATTTCGTCTTCCGACGCCGCGTAAACGACCAAACGGTCCGCTTCCAGCATCTTTGCTTCCCCCTCTCATGGTCCCGCTCATAAGGTTTTGACTATTGTAGCATCTTTTTCCGTCCCGGAACAGAGGGGACAGCGGAAATTCGGCGGATTTTTCCGGTCGTTGGGGGATCTGACAGCACAGCACCGCCGCTGTCACGCAAAGGTACATCGGCATTGAGCCGCAGCGGATCGAAAAGGCGATTGAAGGACATGCGAAGCTGATATGAAAGAGGCAGGGAGCCGAAAAAACTCCCTGCCTCTTGGCTTATTTCAGGCATTCACACAGGGGCAGGATTTCTTCCAACTTTGCCACAATGCGTTTTTGTTCGGCAAGCGGCGGAAGAGGGACCACACCATTAAAGAAGTCTTTTTCTCCAATTGCAGGATATGCAATACCCTTCGCCTTGTCTGTGGCATTTGCAAAACGCATAAAGGAAGGAGACAGAAGATAATAGTAAAGATACTTGTTATAAACTCCTTCAGGACAATGCATTACTGCAAAAGCGGTACTTACAATCGGCTCGTATGAGAAGATTCGGTCAATAATGCAGATATTCTGCAAATATGGTCTGACAGTGGCGAAAATCACATCCCCCTGCTTGACTATCTTTCTGGCTCTGGAAGATGCATCTTTTGCTGCGACAATAGTTTCATTCTCATCGAGAATATGCTTTTGATTATTAATTGACCCAACATCTACATAACAAAAGGTCTTATCTGGCTGTTTTTGCCCCCAACTGTATGTAATCTCGCCCAGTCGTTTCCACTTCCAACTATCGGGAATATCAAAAGGTATTTCATCCTCTGTGATTTCAGTCAGTGGCTTGTCTTTCTTGATTATTCCTTCTTTCACAAGCTTTGCTTTCTCCGCCTGAATCTGCCGATACAGCTCTTCGCCTGTTCCCTCCGAGGGGTCTTGTGGAACAAGCTTGCCCTGAATCGCCATCTGGAGGATGGATTTCTGCATGTCAAGCGGAAAACGCTTGTTGAAGTCCTCCAGTTTGGTCCACGCCTCTTCATAGCGGTCAATCAGTGGCAATAGCTCTTCAATCTTCGCCACGATGCGCTTCTGTTCGGCAAGAGGAGGAAGGGGAATAGGTTTGAATTTGAGATACTTATAATGTCTGCTATATCCACCCACTTTGCTCAGATCGATGCAATAGAATTGCATCACATAATATAGGAACTGAGGTAGAAGATCAGGTTTAGGGGCAAAAATCTTAACGCCATCAGCCCCAACAACAAAGTCGAAATCAACCAGTTTGACTTCTGCTGTATGATCTCCAAAGACGACTACTGGTTTCTCATGATGAAAAACCTTATCAGCTTCATTAGAATAGCCAATTGAGTATTCCTTTGACTGACTTATCACAGCATAGGAGCCTTCTTTAAGGACCTGAGATTCAAGCACCTGATACTGCTTAGAGGGGATGGTGTCTGTAATACATTCCAAATTGGCTGTAACCCACTTATTTGGTAGGTCAAATTCATATTCGTCTGTTGGCTTATTCTTGTATTTGGACAAATCAATAGGACAATCCGATTCTAATTGTTTTACCAACTTCCCTTGAATGGCAAGCTGCAAGATGCTGCTTTTCAATTCCTGCGGCGTCATGGCTGCTGCCCTCCCAGCTTCGCCGTGATTTCAGCCAGCACACGATCAATTTCAGCATTGAGGGAAGCCCGCTGCTCTTCATATCTGTGAATGAGGTCCAGCGGATCAAGGATTTCTTCTTCCTCATGGGGAAAGCCGCATAGGTCCAAGTTGTAGCCCAAATCTTCCGCCATTTCCTGAACGGTGAAGCATCTTGCTTTATCAAAGCCGTCAATGGTCATGGGCTGACGGTTATTCCACCATTCTACGACAGGCGCGAAATGCTCCAGCTTCATCGGCTTTGTCTTAGAGAAATGCTTGTAGCCGTCAGGCATGTCCAGCCGATAGAACCATGTCTTTTCCGTCGCTCCTGTGTTGTCGAAGAAAAGAATGTTCGTAGTGATGGAAGTATAGGGGGAGAATACGCTGCCAGGCATACGGATCACCGTATGCAGATTGAATTCGGAAAGCAGCTTTTTCTTGATGTTGATTTTGGCGTTGTCGGTTCCAAAGAGGAAACCGTCAGGCAGGATGACGGCGGCGCGTCCATTCTTTTTCAGGCGGTACATGATAACGGACATGAAGAGGTCCGCCGTTTCGCTGGAAGCCAGGTCATCGGGAAAATGATTCTTGACATCGGCTTTTTCGCTGCCGCCGTAAGGGGGATTCATCAGAATGACATCCACTTTGTCATCGTCGGTGTAGTCAAGGACATCCCGAAGGAGCGTGTTGTCGTGATAGACCTCTGGCACATCCAGGTCATGCAGCAGCATGTTCGTGATGCACAGCATGTAAGGGAACTGCTTCTTCTCTATGCCGTAAATAGACTGGCTGTATGCGTTTTCGTCCTCCGTAGTGTGAACCTTTTTCCGCAGTTCTTTCAGCCAGGAGGTGATGAAGCCGCCTGTGCCGCAAGCGTAGTCCGCCATGTGTTCCCCGATTTGCGGATCGATCATCTGCGCCATGAAATCCGTAACGGCACGCGGCGTATAGAATTCGCCAGCGGACCCAGCGCTTTGCAGCTCTTTCAGGATGCTTTCATAGATTTCCCCGAAAGCGTGGCTTTCTTCATAATCGTCAAGCTGGAGTTCGTCAATGATGTTTATGACCTGACGCAGCAGGACACCATCTTTCATGTAGTTGTTTGCGTCAGCAAAGGTAGTTTGGACGATAGCCTTTTTCAGCGGCGTCGTGGCGTCCACAGGCAGCTTTTTCAGCGTCGGGAAGAGTGTGTTGTTTACAAAGTCCATGAGCTTGTCGCCAGTCATGGCTTTGCCTGTTTTATCATCTTGCGCCCAATTCCCCCAGCGGCAGGGATCGGGGATGATGGATTCATAATCTTCATCATCAAACATCCAATCCTGTTCCTTCGCGTCATAGACTTTGAGGAACAGCATCCAGGAAATCTGCTCTATTCTCTGCGCGTCGCCGTTGATACCAGGATCATTGCGCATGATATCCCGAATTCGCTTGACGAAACCTGAAAGATTGCTCATTTACGCTACCTCACTGTAAATCGCTTCTTCTAACTCTTGGATTGCTTTCATATAACCATCCTTGCCGCCGAAGAAACTGGCAATTTTGGAGGGCTTGCCGATCTTCATAAAGGGATCGAGCTTCAAAACATCGGTTTTCTCAATCTCATAAATACCTGTGTTCATATACTTTTCCAGCAGCGCTTCCAGCACTTCACGCGCAACACCGCTGTATTTGCTGAGGAAATCGCGCTTCTTCACATTGTTTGCGCGTTCCCTGCGTGTCAGGGGCTTTTTGTCGAAAGCCACATGACAAATGAAGTCAAAATCGTCAACATCGGACATGCCCTGATCGGCTTTCATCATTTCAAGGTCAATACCGCGCTCCAAGAGCATGTTGCGGATATTCTCTTTCTTCGGGTCCTTGCGCCATTCTCTAATAAAGTTGTCGAGGGAGGCGTATTCTCCAAGAATGTTTGATTTTGTGTAGTCTGTGATGCTTTCCTGCCTGAGAAGCTTGCCGTCGGCATCATAGATGGAAACCATCTTGAAAATGACTTCTACCCTGCATCCGTTTTTATCCACGATAGGCTTGATTTTTGGAGGCTGCGGCGGAAGTGGGGGATCATTACCAGGACCGACAGGACCTTCACCCTGTGACTGCGGCGGATGATAGTTCGGGTCCACTTCGATGGGACCATCCCATTCAGGATCGGCAAAGAGCCTTGTCACATTGCGGAAGTCCATGACAACAAAATGCGTCTTTCCTTCCTTTTCTCGGATTCTTGTGCCGCGTCCGATGATCTGCTTGAATTCGGTCATGGAGCCGATCATTTCATCCAGAACGATGAGCTTTGTCATTTTGCAGTCAGCGCCAGTAGAAAGCAGCTTGGAGGTTGTGGCAATCACAGGGTATTCCGCAGAAACGGAAATGAAATAATCCAGCTTGCTTTTGCCGTAGATATCCGATCCTGTGATTCTCACGCAATAATCGGGATTTTTCTTCACCATGTCGGAATTCAGGTTCACAAGCGCCTGACGCATTCTTTCCGCCGCGTCTTCCGTTGCGCAGAAAACGATGGTTTTCGCCATGCGATCCGTAGCTTTCAGATAATTGGTAATCTCTGTCGCTACTTGCTGAATGCGGTCCTCAATGACGATGTTGTAATCATAATCGCTGTTCGTGTAAATGCGGTCCTCAATGGGATTGCCGTATTTGTCGAGCTGTCCTGCTGTTGGACGCCAGCCGTCCCCGATATCGGTCAGGATGTTGATGACCTTGAACGGCGCAAGGAAGCCATCTTCAATTCCTTCTTTCAAAGAGTAGGAATAAAGGGGATCACCGAAATAGCTGATATTGGAAACATACTTGGTTTCTTTCGGCGTGGCGGTCATGCCGATCTGCGTTGCCGTCTTGAAATAGTCGAGGATCAGCCGCCATTTGCTGTCTTCCTTTGCAGAGCCACGATGACACTCATCCACGATGATGAGGTCAAAGAAGTCTGGAACAAAGAGCTGGCTGAAATGGTCCTCTCCTTCATCCCCGACAAGCTGCTGATACAGGGAGAAATAGACCTCATGGGATGTAATCGTCGTGGGGTCATCCTTCGCAACATTGATTTTGTGAATAACCTTGTTCAGCGGCGCGAAATCCTGCTGGATAGACTGATCCACAAGAATGTTGCGGTCAGCTAGATACAGGATTTTCTTCTTCATGCCGCTTTGCAGGAGCCGATAGACGATCTGAAAAGCTGTGTATGTTTTTCCTGTGCCTGTCGCCATGACAAGAAGGATTCTGTCCTGTCCCCTGGCTATGGCATCCAGTGTGCGGTTTATGGCGATTCTCTGATAATAACGCGGCGGATAGGTGTTCTGGCTGGAGTAGTAGGGCTGCGCCATGACTTTTTCTTCTTCCTGCGTCATGCCGCCGCCAGCATTGCGCTCCGCCTTGTATCGCGCAATCAGTTCCGCTTCTGTGGGGAATTCATCAAGCGCGATTTGGCGCTCTTTCCCTGTCAGAAAATCATGCTCTGCGAAGCCGTCACCATTTGAGCTGTACGCAAAAGGAAGGTCAAGCATTTGGGCATAGGTTATCGCTTGCTGCAAACCATGGGAAACAGCGTGATTATTGTCCTTGGCTTCCACGACAGCAATCGGATAATTCGGTCCGAGATAAAGAAGATAGTCCACCTTCTTCGGCTTCTCCCGAACAGCAAGATTGCCTTTGATGTTGATCCTGCCATCGGTGATCTGTGTTTCCATGGTTATCTTCTTGATATCCCATTTGCTTGTAAGGGCTGGGGTGATGTATTGAAGCTTGATGTCCTCTTCGGTCATCTGGCTCTTGTCGAGAATCACGCGCAGCGCCTCCTTCCAGCTTAGCCTTGAATACATATTATACAGTAAGGGTTCGTTTTGCGCTATATGGTTTTTGAAATTCCCTTCATTTGGTCCCCATTGAAAATGAACATTCAAAAGCCCCCAAGGGGTTTCCATCCATAGAAAAGGATATGCGGAAACCTTTGGGGGCTTCTTCGTTTATGTGTTTTTTCAGGGTGTCGCCAGAAAAATCCTCGAAATTTGTGACACATTTTGTGACACACTAATGAAAAAACCCTTGAAATACTTAGTATTTCAAGGGTTTTGGTGGAGACTACTGGACTCGAACCAGTGGCCTCATGCGTGTGAAGCATGCGCTCTAACCAGCTGAGCTAAGCCTCCAATGGTGACCCGTACGGGACTCGAACCCATGTTACCGCCGTGAAAGGGCGGTGTCTTAACCACTTGACCAACGGGCCGGGGTTGTGCCCGCCGGCGGGTCCTCCGTCCGGCGGGCGTGGTAGCGGCGACTGGATTTGAACCGGTGACACTGCGGGTATGAACCGCATGCTCTAGCCAACTGAGCTACGCCGCCAAATCGGCGAAATTCAATATACTATATCCCAAAGGGCTTGTCAAGCATTTCTTTTCCCCCGCGCAAAAGATTTTGCGGAGTATCGTTTATTCGCCGCCGCGCCAGGAACGGAGACCCCTTATCCGCCGCCCGCGGCGGCGGCTTTCCCCGGGGAAGGGCGGAGCGGCTGCCGCTTCCCCGTGCCGTTTGATCATTCCGCCTCCCCCGTCCTTTGTCCCGGCAGGCGGGGCTTGTTCCCGGCGGCGGCGAGTGCTATATTTTTATGTATAAAATACGACCGCCCCCGCGGGCGGCCCGAAAGGAGTGTTTCTATGGCCTGGTTTCAGCTGACTTACTTTTCCCAGTGTCTCTCCCGGATCGTGCCGCTGAACGTGCTGATCCCCCAGTCCGCCGGCCCGGAGCAGCCCTGCCGCACCCTCTATCTGCTCAACGGCTACCGGGGCGACCACACGGACTGGCTGCTGAACACGGACGTCAACGGCATGTCCGGCGCCTACCGCTGCGCCATCGTCATGCCCTCCGGCGAGAATTCCAGCTACACGGACCACACCCATTCCGGCGTGAAGTATGGAGAGTTCATCAGCCGGGAGGTGGTGGAGGTGACCCGCCGCCTGTTCCCGGTCCTCAGCAGGAAGCGGGAGGACACCGCCATCGCCGGCCTCAGCATGGGGGGTTACGGCGCGCTGCGCAACGGGCTTCTGTACCATGATACCTTCGGCTTCGTGCTGCCCCTCTCCTTCGGCATGATGGGGCCGGAGAGCGTGACGGACGAAGCGTCGAAAATCCGCTTCGAGGCCCGTTACGGCCCCATGGAAAAGTGGGACGAGAGCAGCTGCAATCCCCGCTTCCTGGCGAAATCCCTGATGGAATCCGGCGCGGCGCTTCCGAAGCTCTACATCGCCTGCGGCTGGAACGACCGCCTCTGCGTCACCAACCGGGAATACCACTGCTATCTGGAGGAGCTGGGCTTCCCCCACACCTATGAGGAGGGGCCCGGCAGCCATGAGTGGTCCACCTGGCGCTGGGCGCTGCCCCGCGCCCTGGACTTCTGCGGCTGGAAGACCCCCGACACCTTTGTCAACCCCATGTATGTGGAGATGCGGGACGAGCGCTTTGTGGGCGCGCCATGGAAGGAGGAAGGCTGAATGGCGATCATACAGGCCAGTTTCATGAGCGAAGTGCTGGAGCGGCAGGTGGGCTTCACCGCCATCCTCCCGGACGGCGCGGGCAAGGACGGGAGCTTTGAGCCCCTGCCCACCCTCTATCTCCTGGCGGGCTATTCCGGCAACGGCTTCTTCTGGGTCTCCCACTACACCGTGGAAGAGCTCAGCAGCGAGCTTCGCCTGGCCATCATCATGCCCGACGCGGAGAACCATTTTTACACCGACGACGACACCTTCGGCTACGGCTGGGGCAAGTTCGTGGGGCAGGAGCTGGTGGACTACACCCGCCGCGTCTTCCCCCTGAGCCGCAAGCGGGAGGACACCATCATCGGCGGCTTCTCCATGGGCGGCTACGGGGCCCTGCTCAACGGCCTCACTTACCGGCAGACCTTCGGCCACATCGTGGCCGTCAGCGGCGCGCTGCTGACGGAAGGCGTCTCCGGCCCCGGCGGCGACAACCCCTTCTTCCGGGGAATCTTCGGCGATCCCGCTAAGGTGCCGGGCAGCCACCACGACCCCCGCGCCGCCGCGGCTGCGGCCCTGAAGGAGGGCAACCCGCCCGGCCTCTATATGGCCGTGGGCGATTCCGACTTCCTCAAGGAGCTGAACTATGCCTGCCGGGACTATCTGCAGGGCATCGGCTACCCCCTGGTCTTCGAGGGCGGCGAGGGCGGCCACGAGCACAAGTTCTGCCAGGACCACGTCTTCCGCGGCGTGAGACTGGCCATGGGGAAGGAACCGTAATACGCGCTTTTTATGCGCGTGCATAAAAAGGGGCGGTCCCTTTGTCCGATCGGACAAGGGGGCCGCCCCTGATTCAGTTTCCGGCGTCAATCCGCCAGCTGCTTCCAGAGGTAGTAGACCACGTCGGAACGCGGGCAGTCGCCGCTGGTTTCATAGGCCGCCGCCGTGCCGTCCAGCAGACCGTTCTGCCTGGCCCAGTTTTCCGCGTCGGCATACCATTCACCGGCCCCGGTCTTGCCCGGCTCGCCCATGGCCCGATAGAGGAAGGTGATCATCTGGCCTCTGGTGACGCCCTTGTCCGGGGAGAACTGGCCGTTGCCGGTCCCGTTGGTGATCCCCTGCTCCACGGCCCAGAGGACCGCCTTATAATACCAGGAACCCGGGTCCTGCACGTCGGAGAAATCGCTGACGGGGGATTCCGGCTCCGGGCAGCCCTTCACCCGCCAGAGGAAGGTCACCGCCTGGGCGCGGGTGACGTGACCGGCAGGGGAGAACTCCGTTTCGCTGGTGCCCGTGGTGATCTGAGGTTCATGATTGTATGCCCAGGAGACGGCATCGGCATAGTAGGCGTCTCCGGGGACGTCGGCAAAGATGCCCGCGGAGGGCGCCGGCGCAGGGGCGTTTCCTGCGGTGATCTTCGCATAGGTCGCCGTATTGCCCGCGGCGTCCCGCAGCTCCAGGACGCCCATCTCATCGACCCAGACCATGCTGAGTGGCTCTCCCTCCGCGCCGACGATGGTCGCGTCCTCCAGGTCCGACCGGCGCTCTCCCTCAGGAGCGGGTACGATCTGGACCGCCACGTCCTCGGTGTCCAGGATCAGGGTGCCGCCGGTCACCGTGCAGTCGCCGCCGAAATTGCCGACCATGACGGATTTGCCGGTCACCGTGCCCCCCTCGATGACCAGATCGCCATAGAGCATGATTATCCCGTCAACATTGATGACGCCGCTTTTCACAATGACCTTCGCGCGGGAATGGTTGTTGAAAAAGCCCTGCATATCAAAGATGCGGTCCGGTTTTCTTGAGAGATTCAGCGTACCGCTGCCGGTGATGATCACATCCTCATGGCAATCCCAGAAACGAAGGTGAACGAGGTCGTTGACCGAACCGTCCGCCAGAAGGATCGTGACGACTTTGCCGGCGTCATGCAGATCAAAGACCGCGTCGGAGACGCCGTTCAGGGTGAGGGTGGCGCTGTCCCCGTCGTAGCTCCAGCCCTCGCCGGAGGCAACGGCGTCGTAGTGCACCCGGATCCGGTCGTCGTCCGTGTTCACATAGAGCACGTCAAAATAGTTCTCGCTTTCCTCATAGGCGTCGCCCTCGCCGCCCGCCGCCGCGGGGACGGCCAGCAGCGCGCAGATGAGGGCTGCCGCCAGAAGAATGGATAGAAAACGTTTTTTCATTGCCTCTCCTCCTATGTTTGATAGGAAGAATTTAGCACAGCTGCCGGGAGAAATCAATCTCGAAGTGAACAAGGAATCGTTGCGAATGAAACCGCAATAGCCCCTTTCAAATCATCCCCGCAGGGGATACCTTAAGGCAACACCGCGTTAGTTCTCGGCACACATCTTGCTTGCATCATGTTCCGTCATATTGCCCGAAAATCTTGGCCAATACAGGAAGTATTCCCCGCGATTTTCAGACAATCTGACGAAAATTCTGACTGCGCAATCTGCGCACCAGAATTGTGCGGTGTTGCCTTAACCGTGCCCAAAGGGCACGATATCACTCGGCCGCAGGCCGTATTTCACCCCGTGAAGCGGGATATCACGCCCGCAAAGCGGGCATATCATCGGGGGCGCTGCATTTTGCAGCGTCCCCCCTTTCCCTACCCTGCCAGCGCCGTCACGTCCCCTACGCTGAGGTCGTGGAGGGCCAGGTCGATGCCGTAGCCCAGAAGGCGGGCGAGCATTTCCGTCTGCCCGTCGATCTCCCGGGGGGTCACCATCATCCCCGCGCCGTATTCCCCGAAATCCGCCGCCCCGAACTCTCCCAGGCCCGCCAGCTCCGCCAGGTCAGAAGCCAGGGTGGCGGCGTCCACCACCGTGGGCACCCCCAGGCCCACCACCGGCACGCCCAGGGTCGCGCGGCTGAGCTCGCTGCGCGCGTTCCCCACCCCGGAGCCGGGGACGACGCCCGTATCCGTCAGCTGCAAAGCACGGCAGATGCGCCCCAGCCGCCGGGACGCCAGAGCGTCCACGGCGATCACCGCGTCGGGCTTCAGCTTTTCCGCCACCGCCTTCACGAGCTCGGCGCTCTCCATGCCCGTGTTCCCCAGCACCCCCGTCTCCAGCACCGCCACGCTGCGGAACGCGCCAAAGGTCTCCGGCAGGGAGGCCACCAGGTGCCGCGTCGCCAGCACGTGGCGCATCGTCCGTGGCCCCAGGCTGTCCGGGGTGACGGCCATGTTCCCCAGCCCCGCCACCAGGACGCTTGCCTCCGGCCCCAGGGCCAGCAAGCTGCGCAGCAGCTTTCCCAGCAGGACGGCGGCTTTTTCGAAGGCCCCCTCCTCCCGGCGGAGGAAGGCCTCCGGGAACAGGGTGAGATAGGTCCCCTCCGGCTTCCCCAGGGCTTCCGCCCCCTCCCGGTTCAGGACCCGGATCGTCTCCACGGTGCAGCCGGCTTCTTCCCTCGTCTCTCCCGCGACCCCCGGCGGCAGCGCCGCCGCGCCTGTTTCCTGCCATAATTCCCTGGCTTCCAGGGCCATATCCGTCCGTTTCACGGCACCAATCCCTCCTTTTTGCGGTTAGTATGCGCGGTTTTCCCGGCTTTCGGAAAATTTCTGAAAAAAGTTCTTGCACTTTTTGGGGAATGGTGATATAGTTTCTACCCGCACGGAACCGAGAAAAGGGAATTGAGGAGGTGAGTGATTTGCCCAATATCAAATCGGCGTCTAAGCGTGACCAGCTCTCCAAGCTGCAGAACGAGGTCAACAAGGCCAAGAAGTCCCGGATGAAGACCGAGATCAAGAAGTTCGAGCGGAAGGCGGAGGAAGGCGATAAGACCGCTGCCAAGGAAGCCTACGTCGTCGCTGTCAAGACCGTGGATCAGGCCGTTGCCGACCATCTGATTCATAAGAACAACGCGGCCCGCAAAAAGAGCAGGCTCACCAAAAAGCTCAACGCCATCGGCTGAGAAAAGAATCACGCCCCTGACCGGCATGGTCAGGGGCGTTTTCGTCGTCTTTGGGGAATCAAAGCTTTCCTCCGCATTCGGTGCAGAATTTCAGGTCCTCCCGTTCCAGCTCGTGGCCGCAGTCGGGGCAGTATTTGCCCCGGCCCTCCTGCTTTTGGCCGCAGGATGGGCAGAACCTGGCCGTCTCCGAATCGATCCGAAAGCCGCAGGAAATGCAGAAGCGGGGCTTGGGATCCACATAAGGGTTCTCCTTCTGCTTCGCCGCCGGCCACGCCGGATTCATGCCGCCGAAGGACGGATTCATCATCCCGAGGAAGACGCCTGCAGCGGTGTCCATGCGGAATGCGGCGGGGCCCATGGTGCTCCGGGGTGCGGCCTTGGCGGATTCCGGGACCTCGATGGAATCCAGATCCTCCGCCCTTGCGAAGACGGAGGAGGGCATGCTCATGTCCATCACGATGAGGCCCGTCACCAGCATATTGCCCCGCACCTCCACGTCGTTGAAGGCGCCGAAGCCGCTTTCCGTCAGGTCCTCCGGCACCAGCCAGACCTTTCCCGGGTCGTAATCGTAGCTGACGGCGTGGATCTTTCCGCCGCCCACGCCCTCCCAGCTGAGGGCGTTTCCTTCGATGGCGAGGGTCCCGCCGGGGCCGCTGTGCGTCCATTCCTTCCATTTCCCCCGGAGCTTCGGCAATATTTCCTCGTCCCGGATGCGGATATGGCGGAAGGGGCCGCCGTCCACCTTCCTGAGGGTGTATTCCTTCTCCCCCATGATGGTGTAGTTTTCCAGCATTTTCAGCTCCCCGTCCACCCAGCGGAGGGAGCGGATCTCCATGGCCGTTTCCCCGCTGGGCCAGCGGTCGAATACCGGGTCTGCGGGGACGATCTCCGTCTCCTCCCCCCGGTCCAGGGCTTCGGCGTCGTAGTGCACCGTGGTCTCCAGGATGATCTTCCGCCGGTATTCCCGCATGGTCAGCCTGTCGTCCCGGAATTCCATATAATAATGGTAGCCTTCTTCCCAATAGCCGTTGAGCTTCTCCGAAAACGCCATCTCCCCGTCGTCCCTTTCCCTGATTTCATATAGAATAACACAAAGGATAGCATACTTTCCCTGCTGCCGCAAGCAAAAACCTTGCAAAACGGCGCCGCGCATGGTAAAATTACCTGATAAAGTATCGTCAGATCACGGTCAGGCCGCGGTCCGGCAGTTCGGAGGCGCGATTTGGAGCCCTATGCCTATGTGCGGGAGCTGGCCCGGCAGGATAAGCTGAGCCATGCCTGGCTGCTGCTGGGGGAGAACGGGGAAGAACTGGAAAAGCTGGCCCGCTTCACCGCCGAAGTCCTGCTGTGCGCTTCCACGGGGGAAAAGCCCTGCGGCGTCTGCTCCCACTGCCGGAAAATGGAAAAGGGCATCCATCCCGATCTGATCACCCTGCTTCGCAGCCCGGACAGGCGGGAGATCATCGTCAAGCAGGCCAGAGAGCTGCGGCAGGAGGTCTGGATCACCCCCAACGAGGCCGCCCGGAAGGTCTTTCTCATCCCGGAGGCGGACGCCCTGAACACCGAAGCCCAGAACGCCCTTCTGAAGGTGCTGGAGGAGCCGCCCCCCTACGCGGCCTTCCTGCTGCTGGGCCGGAATCCGGGGTCCTTCCTGCCCACGGTCCGCTCCCGCTGCCTGACCCTGTATCTGGGGGCGGAAGCGAAGGCTTCTCTGGAGAGCGACAGCGCTTCGAAGCTGGCGGAGGCTTTCCTGAAGGGGGACGCGCTGGCCTGGCTGGAGGCGGCGTTTCCCTGCGAAAAGCTGGACCGGGAGAAATTCGACCGGCTGGTGGAGGAGCTTTCCGCCGCCGCCGCCCTGCGGGCCAAGGCCGGAGAGGGAGAAATCCGCCGCCGGGCCCTGAAGCTCAGCGCCCTCACCTTCCGCGTGAAGGAGATGCGCCGGGTCAACGTCAGCGCCGGCCACTGTCTGGGCTGGCTCTGCGCCATGATGAACGAGGAAGCCGGGGCTTGAAGGACCCGGCGTGAAAGGAACCGATATGCCGAATGTAGTGAACGTTCGTTTCCGCAACCGCGGAAAGAGCTATTATTTCGACCCCGGCGCGCTGGAGGTGCGCACGGGGGACAGCCTGGTGGTGGAGACCAGCAAGGGTCTGGAGCTGGGCGAGTGCGTGGAGGGCTGCCACGAGGTGCCGGAGGAGAGCGTCGTGCAGCCGCTGCGGAGCGTGGTGCGCATCGCCACTGCCGACGATCTCCGCATCGCCGAATCGAACCGGCGCAGGGAAAAGAGCGCCTTTACCCTCTGCGAGGAGCGGATCAAGGCCCACGGTCTGGACATGAAGCTGGTGGACGTGGAGTTTTCCTTCGACGGCAACAAGATCCTCTTTTTCTTCACCTCCGACGGAAGGGTGGATTTCCGGGAGCTGGTGAAGGACCTTGCCAGCCTTTTCCACACCCGCATCGAGCTGCGGCAGATCGGCGTACGGGACGGGGCCAAGCTCCTGGGCGGTCTGGGCATCTGCGGGCGGCCCTTCTGCTGCTCCACCTTCCTGGAGGAATTCCAGCCCGTTTCCATCCGCATGGCAAAGACCCAGAACCTTTCCCTGAACCCCACCAAGATTTCCGGCACCTGCGGGCGGCTCATGTGCTGCCTGAAATACGAGCAGGAGGCCTATGAGCACCTCATCAAGACCATGCCCAAGGTGGACGCCCCCGTGGATACCCCCAAGGGCAAGGGGAACGTGGCGGAGGTGAACCTGCTGCGGCGCACGGTGAAGGTGCGCCTGGCGGAGGGCACGGACACGAGCCTGCAGACCTATCCCCTGGACCGGCTGGGCTACACCCTCAACGGGGAATACGTGGAGCCGAAGCCGGAGGAGGCCGCGCCCATCCCCTCCGACCTGCCGGACCTGAGCCGTTTTATCTCCGAGGACGGCGACAGCCTGGGCAGCCGCATGGCGGAGGCCATGGAGGGCCGCAGCGGCGAAAAGCGCTCCCGCAGGAAAAAGAAAAACCGGAGCGGCCAGCGGGAAAGGAGCGCCGAAGGCGCCGAGGCCGCCGAGCGGAAGCAGGAAAAAAAGGAGAAACCGGAGAAGAAGGAAAAGAAGCCGGAGCATCCGGAAAAGAAATTCGACAAAAAGCCGGAAAACCGCCCGTCCGCGGCGCCGAAAAACAGGGACAGGCATCCGGCAGGCACGGTGAAGATCCAGGCCGCCGCCGAGAAAGCGGAGGCCGGCGAAAAGAAAGCGAATTACCACCGGCGTTATTTCCACCGGGGAAGCAAAAAGCCCGGCGGCGAGAAGAAACAAGAGGGATAAGACAGAGAAAGGGTGCCGACCATGAATTCCAACACGGACCTATGGAACGAGATCAAGAAGCTCCTGGCCCGGCATATGTCCGATACCGCCGTATCCACCTGGTTCGGCGACTGCCGGGTGCTGGAGGTGCAGGACAACCTGCTGCTGCTCCACTGCCCCAGCGAATACAGCCGGGAGATCATCCTGGGCCGCTACGCCGGGCTGCTGAAGGAAGCGCTGAAGGAGCTTTTCGGCGCGGATTTCGAGCTGAGCATCCTCACCACGGAGGAGATGGAACAGTATCTGGCGCGGCAGCGTTCTCCCGCCGCCGATCCCTTCGGCAGCGAGGAATTCACCTTTGAAAAATTCATCGTGGGCAATTCCAACAAGATGGCCTATGCCGCGGCCAGGGCCGTGGCGGAAAACCCCGCACAGAAATACAATCCCCTGCTGATCTACGGGGATTCCGGCCTGGGGAAGACCCATCTTCTCTATTCCATCGCCCATGAGATACGGCATACAAGGCCCAAAAGCCGCATAGTCTATATAAAAGGCGACGATTTCACCAATGAGCTGGTAAGCTCCATCCAGACGGGGCGCAACAGCGAATTCCGGGAGAAATATCGCTCGGCGGACCTGCTGCTGGTGGACGACATCCAGTTCATCGCCGGCAAGGTGCAGACACAGGAGGAATTTTTCCATACCTTCAACACCCTCTATGAGTCCGGCCGCCAGATCGTCCTCACCTCCGACCGGCCGCCAAAGGAAATGCTGCGGCTGGAGGACCGGCTGCGCAGCCGCTTCGAGGGGGGCCTGCTGGTGGACATCCAGCCCCCCGACTATGAGACCAGAGTCGCCATCGTGAAGACCAAGGCCGCCCGCCTGGGCATCCCTCTGGCGGACGACGCGGGCAACTACATCGCCGAAAACATCAAGGCCAACATCCGGCAGATCGAGGGCATCCTGAAAAAGATCCAGGCCTATATCGACCTGCAGGGCATCGGCGCCGTCAACATGGAGCTGGTGCAGCGCATCACCAAGGAGATCATCGACTCTGAAAAAGCCTACGCCCCGGAATTCATCATCGGCAAGGTGGCGGATTTCTTCGATATCTCTCCGGACGAGGTGATCGGCAAAGGAAAGACCAAAAACGTCGCCAATGCCCGACAGATGTCCATCTATCTGATCCGCAAGCTGACGGGCCTGACCCTGGAGCAGATCGGCGACGTCATGAACCGGGATCACTCTACCGTGCTCCACTCCATCCGCAAGGTGGAGGAAAGCCTGCAGAACGATCCCAAGCTGGTCGACACCGTTCACGACATCACCGCCAACATCACCAATAAGTGATCGCATACCCGGCTTTTCCACATTTTTCTCCCTTGTCCCTCCACATCGATGTGGACAGTTTTTTCCGGCCGGACACCCTGTGGAAAACAACGCTGGATGTCCACAATTTCTTCCACAGCCGTTTTCCTTTGTTTTCAGGGCGTTTCGCCCCTTTTCCACCGTTTTCCGTTTCTACTCGCTTCTAACACTAAAATTATCCTTGCTTTCCTATCCTTCCACAGAAAGGACGATCCATATGAAATTCAACTGTGACCGCAGCCTGCTGCTGAACGCCGTGACCATCGCCTCCCGCACAGTGGCGCTGAAAAGCACCATCCCCGCCCTGGAGGGCATCCTTTTCGAGGCCGTGGGAACGGAGCTGAACCTCACCGGCTACAATCTGAAAACCGGCATCCGCACCAGGGTGGACGCGGATATCCTCACCGAGGGGCGGCTGGTGCTCAACGCCCGGCTTCTGGGCGAAATCGTGCGGAAAATGCCGGAGGGCGTCGTCAGCTTCGAGGCCGACGCGTCTCTCCTTGTAAAGCTCACCTGCGGCATGAGCTACTTTGAGCTTATGGCGATCGCCGCCGATGAATTCCCCGAGCTTCCAACCGTGGACACGCAGAATTCCTTCCGGCTCCAGGAAAAGAAGCTCCAGAGCATGATCGGGGAGACGCTGTTCGCCGTCAGCACCAACGAAAGCCGCCCGGTCCACACCGGCAGCCTCTTCGAGATCGCCGACGGGGAGCTGACCGTCACCAGCGTGGACGGCTACCGCCTGGCCCAGCGGCGGGAAAAGCTGGATGAGGAGACGGAGATCGCGATCTCCTTCGTCGTGCCCGGCGCGGCCCTGTCCGAAGCGGAAAAAGTCGCCGGCGACAGCGAGGACCTGGCGACCATCTGCCTTGGCAGCCGCCATATCATGTTTTCCATCGGGGATACGGAGATCATCTCCCGCCGTCTGGAGGGGGAATTCCTGGATTACCGCAAATCCGTGCCCAAGGAGAGCAAATACTCCCTGAAGGCGGACCGGAAACAGCTGCTGGCGGTCTTCGAGCGGGTGAGCCTCATGATCAGCGAGAAATACAAGAGCCCGGTGCGCTGCCTCTTTGAGGACGGACTGGTGAAGCTCTCCGCCGCCACCGCCCTGGGCAAGGCGACGGACGAATGTACCGTGGAAGGGGACGCCCAGGGCCTGGAGATCGGCTTCAACAACCGCTATGTGCTGGACGCCCTGCGGGCGGCCCCCACGGATTCTCTGCTGCTGCAGATGTCCGGACCCACCTCTCCCTGCGTCATCGTGCCCGAAAGCGGCGACGGCAGCTTCCTCTATCTGATCCTGCCGGTGCGCATCCGGACGGGCGAATAAAATGGAACATACCATTCCGATCAAAACCCCCTTCATCAAGCTGGAGGCCTTGCTGAAATACGCGGGGCTCGTGGGCACCGGCGGAGAATCCAAGATCCGCATCACGGAGGGGGAAGTCCTGGTCAACGGGCAGGTCTGCACCCAGCGGGGACGGAAGCTGGTTCCGGGCGACCGGGTGGAACTGGGGGGAGAAATCCTCCTGGTTTCTGAAGCATGATCCTCAAGCGCATCGAGCTGCGGAACTTCCGCAACTACCGGGAGCTGGAGTGCGACTTCGATCCCCGGGTGAACGTCGTCACCGGCCGCAACGCCCAGGGGAAGACCAACCTTCTGGAGGCGGTCTATTACCTGGCCGGTGCCCGCTCCTTCCGGAGCCGCTCCGATCGGGATATCCTGCGTCTGGAGGATACAGAGGGGGCCGTCACCGGCTTCATCGCCTCGGAAACGCGGGAGCAGCGGATCGACATCTACCTGAGCCGCCGGGAGCGGAAGAAGATTTTCGTGGGCGGCGTGCGCATGAAGTCCGCTGCCGAGCTCTCCGGCCGCTTTGCCTGCACACTTTTCTGCCCCGACGATCTGGAGCTCATCAAGGGGGGAGCGGCGGAGCGCCGCCGTTTCATGGACCTGGCCATCAGCCAGCTTCGGCCGAAATACGCCGAAGCGCTGACGAACTTCAACCGCATCCATGAGCAGAAGACCCGCATCCTCCGGGATTACCGGGAGCGGCAGGATATGCTGGACGTGCTGGATGAATTCAGCCTCAATCTGGCAAAATACGGCGCGGAGCTCATGCGTTACCGGGCCAGCTGGTGCGCCAGGGCCGCCGCTGCCGCCGGCGATATCCACGGGGAAATTTCCGGCTGCGGCGAGAAGCTGCGGCTGGACTACCGCACTGTCTCCGCCGTGGAGGACCCACTGGGTATGAGCGCGCGGGAAATTCTGGATGCGCTGCTGCGGCAGCAGGAACGGCTGCGGCAGGCGGAGATCGACGCGGGCCAATGCCTGGCCGGCGTGCAGAAGGACGATATCGCCATCCGCATCGATGGCAGCGAGGCGGCAAAATTCGCCTCCCAGGGGCAGATACGCACCGCCGCCCTCAGCATGAAGCTGGCCGAGTGGACCATCAGCCGGGACGAGCTGGGCTCCTCCCCCGTGCTGCTGCTGGACGACGTTCTGAGCGAGCTGGACGCCGCAAGGCAGGATTACGTCCTGAATTCCATTCAGGGCGGACAGGTCCTCATCACCTGCTGCGACGAGGAGGAGGTCTCCCGCCGCACCGGCGGCAGGATCATCCGCATCGAGGCCGGGCGGATCGCAGGCAGGCAGGACGGTGCGCCGTGAAAAGAAATACCTATTTGTATCTGGGTCAGAACGTGGTGGTCCCGAAAAAGAGCGTGATCGCCGTCTTTGACCTGGATAATTCCAGCACCTCCCGCATCACGAGGGAATTCCTTGCCGCCGCGGAGAAGGCCGGAGAAGTCTCCGACGTCTCCGGCGAGCTGCCCAAGAGCTTCGTGCTGACGGAGGAGGGCGGCCGGCGCACCTGCTATCTGAGCCAGCTGAATTCCTCCACATTGCTGAAGCGTTGGGATTCCCCCCTGCTGGAGTGATCCCTTTTTGACACACAAAACGGGCGCGGATTCAGGATGCGCCCGCCAAAGGAGAATATCATGTCGGAAGAAACGAAAGCGTTCCTTGAGCCGAAAGAAACCTACGACGCCTCGCAGATCCAGGTGCTGGAGGGGCTGGAGGCGGTCCGCCTCCGGCCGGGCATGTATATCGGGTCCACCTCCTCCTCCGGTCTGCACCACCTGGTCTATGAGATCGTGGACAACGCCATAGACGAGGCCCTTGCGGGCTTCTGCACCCACATCACCGTCACCGTCGAGCCGGGGGACGTCATCCGCGTTTCGGACGACGGCCGCGGCATCCCCGTGGACGTGCAGGAGCAGACGGGCAAGCCCGCCCTGGAGGTCGTTTATACGGTGCTGCACGCGGGCGGCAAATTCGGCGGCGGAGGCTACAAGGTCTCCGGCGGCCTTCACGGCGTGGGCGCCAGCGTGGTCAACGCCCTGTCGGAATGGCTGGAGGTGGAGGTACACCGGGGCGGGAACATCTATCAGATGAAATTCAGCCGGGGGGACAAGACCCAGGATATGAAGATCATCGGGCAGACGGACCGGACGGGCACCACCGTCCGCTTCAAGCCGGATCCGGAGATGTTCGAGGACACGGTCTACGACTATGAGACCCTCCATGTGCGCATGCGGGAGCAGGCCTTCCTCAACGCCGGCCTGCGCATCACCATTGCCGACGAACGGCCCGAAAGCGCGGACAGGGAGGAGAGCGAACGCCGGGATTCCATGTGCTATGAGGGCGGTATCCGGGAATTCGTCAGCTACCTCAACCGCTCCAAGCAGCCCCTGCACCCCGACGTCATCTATGTCGCCGGCGTCCGGGAGGACAGCGAGGCGGAGATCGCCCTCCAGTGGAACGACAGCTACAACGAGGTCATCGACTCCTTTGCAAACAACATCCATACTCCCGGCGGCGGCATGCATGAGACGGGCTTCAAGACGGCCCTGACCCGCGTACTCAACGCCTATGGGAAAAAGACCGGCGTCCTGAAGGAGGGGGAGAGCCTCTCCGGCGAGGACTGCCGGGAGGGGATGACCGCCGTCATCTCCGTGAAGCTCGTAAATCCTCAGTTCGAGGGCCAGACCAAGGACAAGCTGGGCAACTCCGACATCCGTACCCTGGTGGACGGCATCCTCCAGGAGAAGCTGACGGAATTTCTGGAGGAGAACCCCGCCGTGGGCCGGGCGATCATGGACAAAGCCCTTACCGCCTCCCGCGCCAGGGAGGCCGCCCGCCGCGCCAGAGAATCCATCCGCAACAAGAGCGGCCTGGAATCCGGCGGCATGCCGGAAAAGCTTCAGGACTGCAACGAGAAGGACCCGGCGCTGTGCGAGATCTATATCGTGGAGGGCGACTCCGCAGGAGGCAGCGCCATCCAGGGCCGGGATTCCCGCTTCCAGGCCATCCTGTCCATGTGGGGCAAGATGCTCAATGTGGAAAAGGCCCGGGCGGACAAGATCTATAAGAACGAAAAGCTCCAGCCGGTGATCACCGCCCTGGGCGCGGGCATCGGGGAGGATTTCAATCTGGAAAAGCTCCGCTACCACAAGGTCATCATCATGGCCGATGCGGATGTGGACGGCAGCCATATCCGCACCCTGCTGCTGACCTTCTTCTTCCGCTATATGCGCCCCCTCATCGAAAACGGCTACGTCTATTCCGCCGTGCCGCCCCTGTATAAGCTGACGCGGGGCAAGCAGCAGCGGGTCGCCTATTCCGACGAGGAGCGGGACCGGGTCTCCGCCGAGATGCGGGGGGACAACCCCAACGCAAAGATCGATATCTCCCGGTATAAGGGCCTGGGCGAAATGAGCAAGGACGAGCTCTGGGAGACCACCATGGACCCGGAAAAGCGCACCCTGCGGCGCATCACCCTGGGCGACGCCATCCAGGCCGATCAGATCTTCTCCCTCCTCATGGGAGAGGAAGTGGAGCCCCGCCGGGCCTGGATCGAGACCAACGCGAAATACGTCAGCAATCTGGATATATAAGGGGGCGTGATCGATGGCACACAACAGAAGCTATAAGCCGGAGGACATCGCGTTCCCCGACCAGATCATCACCGAATCCGAGCTGGCAAAGGAGATGCAGACCAGCTACATCGACTATGCCATGAGCGTCATCGTGGGCCGCGCCCTGCCCGACGTGCGGGACGGGCTCAAGCCCGTGCACCGGCGCATCCTCTACTCCATGTATGAGAGCGGCCTGACCCACGCGAACGCCTATAAGAAGTGCGCCACCGCCGTTGGCGACGTGCTGGGCAAATATCACCCCCACGGGGACGCCAGCGTCTATGACGCCCTGGTGCGCATGGGGCAGGATTTTTCCATGCGCTACATGCTCATCGACGGCCACGGCAACTTCGGCTCCGTGGACGGGGACCCACCCGCCGCCTACCGATATACCGAGGCGCGGATGTCCCGCATCGCCGACGAGATGCTGCGGGACATCGAGAAGGAGACCGTGGACTGGGACCCCAACTTTGACGAGAGCCGCAAGGAGCCCCGCGTGCTCCCCAGCCGCTTCCCCAACCTGCTGGTGAACGGTTCCTCCGGCATCGCCGTGGGCATGGCCACCAGCATCCCTCCCCACAATCTCACCGAGGTCATCAACGCCGTCATCTGCCTCCTGGAGGACCCGGAGGCGGGCGTCATGGAGCTCATGGAGCATATCCAGGGCCCGGATTTCCCCACAAGGGGCGTCATCATGGGCCGCAGCGGCATCCGGGCCGCCTATGCCACGGGCAAGGGCAAGGTGGTTGTCCGGGCGAAGGCGGAATTTGAAGAATTCAACAAGGACCGGCTGCGCATCATCGTCACGGAGCTGCCCTATCAGGTCAACAAGCGCCAGCTCATCAAAAACATCAAGGAGCAGGTGCAGGAAAAGCGGCTGGACGGCATCAGCGACCTTCGCGACGAATCGGACCGCAACGGCATGCGCATCGTCATCGAGCTGAAGCGTGACGCCAATCCCCAGGTGGTGCTCAACCGCCTCTATGCCCAGACCCAGCTGCAAAGCAATTTCTCCATCATCATGCTGGCCCTGGTGAACGACCAGAGCCAGCCCAGGGTCCTGAACCTCAAGCAGATGCTGCAGGAATATATCTCCTTCCAGGAGGACCTGATCCTCCGCAGAACCCGCTACGATCTGCGCAAGGCCCAGGAACGGGCCCACCTGCTGGAAGGGCTGCTCGTCGCACTGGACAACATCGACGAGGTCATCCGCATCATCCGGGAGAGCTACGACGACGCCAGGGAAAAGCTCATGGCCCGCTTCGGCCTGGACGAGGTGCAGGCCCAGGCCATCCTGGATATGCGTCTCAAGCAGCTCCAGGGCCTGGACAGGGAAAAGCTGGAGACGGAGTATAAGGAGCTGGAGGAGCGCATCGATTATTACCGCCGCCTGCTTTCCAGCGAGGAGATGCTCCGGGGCGTGCTGAAGGACGAGCTCACCGCCATCCGGGACAAGTACGGCGACGTTCGACGGACCGAGATCCAGGATGTGGAGGACGAGATCGACATCGAGGACCTGATCGCCGAGGAGCTCTGCGTCTTCACCATCTCCCGGGCGGGCTACATCAAGCGCATCCCCGCGGAGACCTACCGGGTGCAGCGCCGGGGCGGCAAGGGCGTCACGGGCATGACCACCAAGGAGGAGGACCAGGTGGACGCCATCTTCACCGCCTCCAGCCATGATCTGCTGCTGCTCTTCACCTCCCAGGGCCGGGTCTATAAGCGCAAGGGCTATATGATCCCCGAGGCGGGGCGCACCGCCAAGGGCACCAACATCGCCAACATCATCCCCGTGGAGCCGGGGGAGACCCTGTCCGCCGGCCTCCATATGGCCGAGCTGCCCCCGGACCGGTATCTCACCTTCGTCACCCGGAAGGGTACCGTGAAGCGCATGCGCTTCGAGGAGCTGAAAAACCTGAAAAACGTGGGCATCCGCGCCCTGACCCTGGATGAGGACGACGCTCTGATCGCCGTGCTCAACACCTCCGGCAGCGACTACATCCTCATCGCCACCCACGACGGCATGGCCATCTGCTTCCGGGAGACGGATATCCGGACCATGGGCCGCACGGCCGCCGGCGTCCGGGGCATCCGCCTGCGGGAAGGGGACTGGTGCGTAGGCGCGGTCTGCTGCGGGGAAACGGATATGCTCCTCACCGTCACGGAGAACGGCTACGGCAAAAAGACCCCCGTGTCGGAATACTGCCGCCTGGGCTCTGAACCCCAGCACCGGGGCGGCCTCGGCCTCAAGAACTGCACCGTCACGGAAAAGACCGGCCCCGTGGCCGGCGTCCAGCTGGTGTCTCCGGGGGATCACCTGCTGCTTATGAGCTCCGACGGGGTGGTCATCCGCATGAACGCCGACGATGTGAACGTTTACGGGCGCGCAGCCCAGGGCGTGCGGGTCATGCGCATGCCGGAGGGGGCCGTGGTCATCAGCCTCACCGTGGCCGCCCCCGAACAGGAGGAGGAAGGAGAACTCTCCGCGGAGGAAAGCCCGGCGGAGGATGCGCCGGAGGCATGAAATCCGTCACCCTCTATACCGACGGGGCCTGCTCCGGCAACCCCGGTCCCGGCGGCTGGGCCGCCATCCTCTGCTGGCAGGGGCATGAAAAAGAGCTATCCGGCGGGGAAGCGCTGACCACCAACAACCGCATGGAGCTGACTGCCGTCATCCGGGGCCTGGAGGCCCTGAAGGAGCCCTGCGAGGTGACGGTGTTCAGCGATTCCAAATATGTGGTGGAGGCCATGTCCCGGGGCTGGCCGCAGGCCTGGCGGGCCCGGGGCTGGCGCCGCCGCGGCTCGGAGGAGGCGAAAAACCCGGAGCTGTGGCAGCGGCTGCTGGAGCTGGCGGAGACCCACCGCCTCCGCTGGGAGTGGGTCAAGGGACACGCCGGGGATGAAATCAACAAGCGCTGCGACGCCCTGGCCGTGGCGGAGAGCCGGAAATACCTGTAATTATTTGCAGATTCTTTCACATTTGGGCTTGTAAAGTCAGATTCCATCTGGTATAGTTATCATCAGTAAACTAATTAGCGCATATTAAACACGATCACGCGCGAGCCATCACTGATCATCACATACGGCGGTATGTTTCGGAAAGAAATTCGGAAAGGGAACGGAGGATATATCATGGTCGAATTAACCAGCGCCGAAAAAAGGGCAATGTGCGAAGAACTGACGAAGCATCTTCCCAAGATCCGCAAGCTGCTGAGCCTCACCCAGGCTGACCTGGGGAACCTGACCGGCCTGAGCCGCGTCACCATCTCTCAGATCGAGAGCGGCAAGGTCCGCATGACCTGGCTCCATCTGAATGCCATCATGTTCATCTGCGCGGTCAACCAGCGCTCCAAGGAGTATTTTTATGCCAACAATCTCCTGGGCCCCCGCTATCTGCAGTTTGTCCAGGGCAAGGATGAGAACATCCCCCCCGACTACAATGTGACCGTGCGCACCGAGATGATCGACATGTATCAGAAGATGCAGAAGGAAAAGGCCGGAGATTAAGGGAATCATCCCGTAAACTGCGCTGCCGAAACGGCAGCGCAGTTTTTGATCGTTCGGCTTTCCCCGGTGGGCGGTTTCCGGACTACCACAGCTTGTGGTACAGCCGCAATTTCTCCCAGATATGGGGTCCGGAAAAAAAGACGCAAAAACATGAAAAAAAGTGTTGACAAACTCAGGCAGGTCTGGTATATTAGGCAAGCTCGCCGATGAGGCGGGCCCCAAATCCGAGCGAGCGGCAGCCCGCGAGGATGAGGAGGCACAGCGAAGCTGCGCCGACGATGTACCTTGTAAATTAAACAATGCAAAGCTAAGCGAACGCACCAAGAACGGGCGCGATGGAGACATCGCAACGTAATGAATTTGAGTGAAGCTGAGATTCACTCTCTCAAGGTTTCAGGCTTCCGAAAGGGAGCATGAGATAACATTTTATTGAGAGTTTGATCCTGGCTC
>JAEETX010000027.1 GCA_016286665.1 Oscillospiraceae bacterium | reverse complement strand
CCCTGGCGGTCCATTACCGGGAGCGCAACGACAAGGGCGACTGGGTCGGCGGCCCCATGTACTACATCAAGAACGGCCTGGGCAAGGGCTTCGGCTGGCTGAGCGTCCTGTTCTGCATCTTCGGCGCCCTGGCCGCCTTCGGCATCGGCAACGCCACCCAGGTCCAGTCCATCGGTGAGTCCATCGGCTCTGCCATCAACGCCCTGGGCGGCAATGTGCAGGCCACGACTATCACCTTCGCGGGCAGCACCTTCACCCTCTGCAACCTGATCGTGGGCATCGTGGTGGCGGTCATCGTGGCGCTGGTGCTGTTCGGCGGCATCAAGCGCATCGGCTCCGTCACGGAGAAGATCGTCCCCGTCATGGCCGTTGTCTACATCCTCGCTTCCCTCGTCGTCATCTTCGCCAACATCGGCCACATCGGCACCGTGTTCGGCATGATCTTCAAGGGCGCTTTCAACGCCGAAGCCGCGCTGGGCGGCGCTTTCGGCATCACCATTTCCACCTCCATCACCAAGGGCATCGCCCGCGGCTGCTTCTCCAATGAGGCCGGCCTGGGCTCCGCCCCCATGGCCCACGCGGCCACCAGCGAGACCAACCCTGTCCGGCAGGGCCTTTTCGGCATCTTCGAGGTGTTCATGGACACCATCGTGATCTGCACGCTGACGGCCCTCACCGTCCTCTGCTGCTACTGCTCTCACGGCAACGATATCGCCTGGGGCACCAGCGGCGGCGCGGCCATCGTCTCCGCCTCCCTCAGCTCCGTCCTGGGCGGCGGCCTGGGCAGCGTGATCCTGGCCCTGTGCCTGGCCCTGTTCGCCCTCAGCACCATCCTGAGCTGGAGCCTCTACGGCACCCGCTGCTTCGAATATCTCTTCGGCACCAAGGCCTCCATCGGCTACAAGCTGGTGTTCATCCTCTTCGCCATCGTGGGCGCTACCATGTCCCTCAGCGACGCCTGGAACCTGGCCGACGCCCTCAACGGCTTCATGGCCATCCCCAACCTGATCGCCATCCTGACCCTGAGCCCGGTGATCATCAAGCTGGTGCGGGAATACTTTTCCCAGGATAAGCTGAAGAGCTGATCCCGGACAGCCTTGCAACGGAAAAAGGGGAAGCCTGCGACGGCTTCCCCTTTGCTTTGACTTGCAGAGACAGAAAAAATGTGTTAAAATGACGGACAGAAAGGGGTGATGAACGTGGCGATACAGGAATCCGGCGAAATGTATCTGGAGACCATATTGATCCTGAGCCGCCGCGGCCCTGTGCGCAGCATCGACGTCAGCGAGTACATGGGCTATTCCAAGCCCAGCGTCAGCCGCGCCGTCAGTCTGCTGAAATCCGGCGGCTATCTGACGATGGAAGAAAACGGCTTCCTCCATTTGACCGAATTGGGGCAGGAGCTGGCGGAGAAGATTTATGACCGGCACACCACCCTGACCCGGGCGCTGCTGTCCCTGGGGGTGGACGAAGAAGCCGCCGCAGAGGACGCCTGCCGCATCGAGCATGTCATCAGCGACGCCAGCTTCCGGGCGATCAAGTCCCACATGGAGAAGTGGGGAAAATAAGGGAAACCGTTAAGGCAACACCGCGTTAGTTCTCGGCACACATCTTGCTTGCATCATGTTCCGTCATATTGCCCGAAAATCTTAGCCAATACAGGAAGTATTACCCGCGATTTTCAGACAATCTGACGAAAATTCTGACTGCGCAATCTGCGCACCAGAATTGTGCGGTGTTGCTTTAAGAGAAGGACCTGCGCCGTGCATCGCACAGCGCAGGTCCGTTTTCTTTGGTCATTCGGTCATTCGCCGCCCGATTGGTCGCCGCCGGACGGATTGAAGCCGCCCCGGCCTGGGAAGCCGCCGGACGGGAAACCGCCCTGGGGAGGCCGGAAGCCGCCCTCGGGGGGCTTGAAGCCCTCCGGCATTTTGAAGCCCGCAGGGGGCTGGAAACCGCCGGGGAAGCCGCCGGGGCCGGGGACCGGTTCTTCTTCCTCCTGGGCCTGCGCGGCCTCGATATACCGCTTGGCCTGGGTGGAGAAAAGGCGGGCGTATTCTCCGTCGGCCGCCATGAGCTCCCGATGGGTGCCGATCTCGATGATCTCGCCCTCCTTGAGGACGATGATCTTGTCGGCGGTGGTGGCGCTGGAAAGCCGGTGGCTGACGAAGATCGTGGTCTTATCCTTGCGCAGCCGGTCGAACTGGCTGAAAATCTCCTGCTCGGCGATGGCGTCCAGGGAGGCGGTGGGCTCGTCCAGGATCAGGATGTCGGAATCCGCGTAGAACGCGCGGGAGACGCTGAGCTTCTGCCACTGGCCGATGCTCAGCTCCAAGCCCTCGTCCTCGAAGTAGCGCATCAGGGGGGTGTTGTAGCCCTTGGGCAGCTTCTCGATGAACTGATTCGCGCCGGATTCCTCCGCGGCCTTGTGCACGTCGTCGTCGTCGATTTCCCTCTGGATGTCGCCGAAAGCGATGTTTTCCCGAATCTCCACGGCGTATTTTCCGAAGTCCTGGAAGATGATGCCGAAGACCTTGTAGAGCTTGTCCACGTCGTATTCCCGGATGTCCCTGCCGTCCAGCAGGATGACGCCCTCCGTGGGGTCGTAAAGGCGGGTGATGAGCTTGATCAGCGTGGTCTTGCCTGCGCCGTTGAGGCCCACAAGGACCGCCGTCTCTCCGGGATGGATGGTGAGATTCAGGTTTTTCAGCACCTTGCGGGTCGTGCCGGGATAGGCAAAGGAGACGTTTTTCAGCTCGATGGTGTGGCCGCAGTGGCGATTCGGCACCGCAGGCGCGGCCAGGGAGGGCACGATGGTCTTCTTCTCGTTCATAAAGAGGATCAGGTTGTCGATGAAAAGGCTGCCCTCATAGAGCTGGGAGGAAAGCTGGATGACCTGGCCCACGCCGTTGGAAATGGCGTTCAGGGAGGCGGTGTAGGCCGAATAGTCCGCGATGAGCTTCACGTTGGTGGCGATCAGGTAGAACAGGGACATATTCAGGCCCGCGGAGCAGAGGCTGAGGAACATCTGCCAGCCGCCCTGGGCCCAGATGATCTTCTTGATGCCCGCGAAGTAATTCTTGAAGATATCCTTGTAGCGGCCGATAAAGAGGTCCGACAGGTTGAACAGCCGTATCTCCTTCACCACGTCCTTGTTGGTCATGAGGTTGGAGTAGTAATCCATCTGCCGCCGGTCCTTGGAGCGGAAGCGCATGTAGAAGAAATTCTTGCGGCGGAAGTGGAAGTTCACCACGGCGGTGAGAATGTTCAGGCCGACAAAGAGGATAAATAGTACGTCGGCCTTCCAGTCCAGCCGGCTCAGGAGCTGCGCCAGCAGGGCGACGTAGCTGATGAGGCTGATGACGCTGGAGATCAGGTTGAACGCGGAGTTGAGGATCATCACGGGGCGGCTGCCCGCCTCGCGGCTGGCGTTCTCCAGACGGGCGTAAAAGTCCGGCATGTCGAAGGAGGCCAGGTCCACCTCCCGCGCCTTGGTCATGATCTTGACCTTGACGTGGTTGGAGACGATCTCGCCGGAGATATTGGTGATGATGCTGCTGAGGTTGGTGACGATGCTGTTCAATAATGTGTAGCCGAATTGCATGCACAAGGGCGGCAGCAGGTTCACCGGCTCGGTGAAGCTCTGCACCACCTTGGCCAGGAGGTTTGCGGTGATCAGGGTGCCCACCAGGGGCATGACGCCGTTGTAGACGGTCATGAACAGCATGACCAGCAGGAGGCTCTTTCTGGCTTCCCAGACCAGCTTGAAGATGTAGAGCAGCCTGCCCGCCGTGCCGCCCACGACTTCCTTCAGATAGCGTGGCACGTCGGAGAGATTTTTCGGTTTGGCGGCCTTCATCTGGTCTTCCATACCGCCGGGGAATCCGGGGGGTGGCATAGTTCGATCCCTTCCTTTCCGCCCGTCCGGCGCCCCGTGATCGCGGAGCCATAGACCTGTTTTTGCCGCCGGAGCGGGCGCTGTTCTTTTTTCCTCTATTATAATAAAGTACCTTACAAAAATCAATAGTAAGGTACCGAAAATGCGGAACAAAGAAAGAAACTCTGTGATCGTATATGAACATGGAAAAGTGAATAAGGAATAGTGAATATTTGGGGCGGATCGCCTGCGGCGGTGGATTTAGGCTCATCGCCGCAGGCGGTACCGTGATGCTTCCTTATACGAAGTCCTGATAGAACCCTTTCATTCGCAGCGGCATAAATCGTGCCATACTTCGTTGTTGTCCTTGACGGGCGACAGCCCGTCTGCGTCCAACGCCTCGTCTGGCGCGATTTCTGCTCGCTGATCGGTTAAGGCAACACCGCACAATTCTCGGCACACATCTTGCTTGCATCATGTTCCGTCATATTGCCCGAAAATCTTGGCCAATACAGGAAGTATTACCCGCGATTTTCAGACAATCTGACGAAAATTCTGACTGCGCAATCTGCGCACCAGAACTGTGCGGTGTTGCCTAAAGAGATCGCCGTGCCGGGAACGGGATTCGTTCCCGGCGCGGCCCTGCGTTGTTTTCGGGGACGGAGACGCATACGGAGGCTGAGAGGAGGGCGCTCATGGAGAAATCCGGCATGAAAAATCCTTCAGGCGCGCCCTTGCGGGGCGACGAACGGATCGATTCCGCGATGGCATATGTGCGTTCTCTTTTCGCTGGCAACGCGGACGGTCACGATATGGGTCACACCCTGCGGGTATATCGAAACGCAATGCGCATCGCGGAGACGGAAAACTGCGACCGGCAGATCACCGCCCTGGCCGCGCTGCTGCACGACGCCGACGACCACAAGCTGTTCGATACGGCGGACAACCGGAACGCAAGGACTTTCCTCCAAGCCAGCGGCCTGGACGAGGCCGCGATCGAACGGATCATCGCCGCCGTCAACGCCGTATCCTTCAGCAAAAACGGGGATAAACGGCCGGACACCATCGAAGGGCAGATCGTTCAGGATGCGGATCGGCTGGACGCCATGGGCGCGATGGGGATCGCCAGGACGTTCGCTTACGGCGGCAGTCATGGCCGGGGGCCGGAGGATTCCATCCGGCATTTCCATGAAAAGCTGCTCCTGCTGAAGGACAGGATGAACACCCCAGCGGGAAAGGCGCTGGCGGAGGACCGGCACGCGTTCCTGCTGGCCTTTCTTCGGGAATGGGAGCGGGAAACGGCGGAGTAACCCCCGCTTTCGCCGCCGAGGATACTCGTTCCCCGGATAGTTTTTTCTTCTGTGGATAGAGAAAACCCTGTGACTATGTCACAGGGTTTTCTTCAGCGTCAGGACATTCTGTCCGTCCCGGTATTCATAGCGCACATCGTCCATGAATTTCTTCGTCATAAAGATGCCCAGCCCGCCGATCTCCCGATTCTCCGCCTGGAGGGTCACATCCGGGTCCTCCCGCGCGGTGGGGTCAAAAGGCCTGCCGCTGTCCGTGAAGATGATGGTCGCCTGCTTCGGCTCCCGGGAAATCTCCAGGCTGATCCTTGCCCTCCCGCTCTCCGGCGCATAGGCATAGGAGGCGATGTTCACGAAAATCTCCTCCGCCGAGACGGTGATCTGCATCTGCGTCTTCATTGCGCAGCCGGCTTCCTCCAGGCGGCTTTCGACGAATTCCAGCACCTCCGGCAGCCGGTCCACCGCAGCCTCGATCTCGATCTCGCTTCGGCTGAATACCCGTTCCTCATTCATGCTGTTTCCCCCTGTATTCCATGCAGAGCATGGTCAGGTCGTCAAACTGCTCCGCTTCCTTCACAAAGGCGTCCACTGCGCGCCGCACGTTTTTCAGCACGGTTTCCGGCGCGGCGGCGGTATCCTCGTTCAGCGCCTGCATCATCCGCTCGGTCCCGAAAAGCTCGTTTTCCGCGTTGGTGGCCTCCGGAACGCCGTCCGTATATACGAACAGCTTCCCGCCGGGCTCCAGCTGCAATTCGTATTCCCTGTATTTCACGCCCTTCATGCCGCCGATGACGAAGCCGTGCTTATCCTTGAACAGCTCATAGCTGCCGTCCGGCTTGCGCAGCACCGGGTACTCGTGCCCCGCGTTGGCGGCGGTGAGCTTGCCCGTGGACAGCTCCAGGATGCCCAGCCAGACCGTGACGAACATTTCCTCCCGGTTGTTGGCGCAGATGGCGGCGTTGGTGTCCGTCAGTATCTGCGCCGGGGATTTCCCCAGCATGGCGTTGTTCGCCAGGATGATCTTGGAGGCCATCATGAACAGCGCCGCGGGCACGCCCTTTCCGGAAACATCCGCCATGATCATGCAGAGATGGTCGTCGTCCACCAGGAAGAAATCGTAGAAATCGCCGCCCACCTCCTTGGCGGGGTCCATGGTGGCATAGATATCGAATTCCTTCCGGTCCGGGAATGCGGGGTAGATATTCGGGAGCATATCCGCCTGGATGCGCGTCGCCAGCGCCAGCTCCGTGCCGATGCGCTCCTTTTCGGCGGTGATTTCCGTGATCTGCCGGATGTAATCCCGCGTTTTCTGCGAGATGGAGGCAAAGGACTCCGCCAGCACCTCGATCTCGTCGCCCGTCCGATAGACCTTCTCCATCTCAAAGATGCTGTCGCTGTCGGAGAGGGAGTTGATGCGCTTCGTCATATGCTCCAGGGGCCTCACGATGCGGTTGGCGACGGCGAGCGCCGCACCGACGCCCAGCAGGATGATCAGAGCCGTAAGGATCAGGAAGGTCCGCGCAGAGTTCTCCGTGCTGCGGCGGAAAACCGCAAGGGCGTTTGCGTTAATGGCGTCATAGTTTTGCAGCATGGCGACGGTGGGCTGACGGGTAGTCCCTTTTTCCACCGCGGACACGACCGCCCAGCCCACCGTCGGCATGGGAGTGCCGGTCAGATAGTAATCTTTTCCGTCGACCGCGACCGTTTGGAGACCGGTACTGCCGGTCAGCGCCGCGCTGATGAAGCCTGCCAGGGCCTCGTTGCCGCTTTTCCGCAGATCCGGCGCGGTTTCGGTGAGCTCCGGCTTGAAGACGCCCTCCCGCTGGGGGGAGAACAGCACCTGCCCGTTCTCATTGACCACGCAGAGGAATCCGTTCTCGATATTGGCGTTTTCCACATAATCCCGGATGGAGGTCAGGAAGATGTCCGCGCCGACGACGGCGACCAGCTCGCCGTCCCGGAAGACCGGCGCGGCGCAGACCAGCCCCGCGATATCCGTATAGGTATCCAGCTCCACGCCGGTGAAAATCAGTTCTCCCGTCTCCGCCGCCGACTGATACCAGGGGCGGGACCGCACCGGGAAGTGGTAGACCTCCCCGTTTTCATCGAAGTACGACCCGGAGCGGTCGTCCACATAGAGGATCGTCCCGTCCGCCGTCGCCACGAAGCAGGAGCTGAGCTTATCCGAGTGCCGATACATGCCCAGCATGATCTCGCTCATGTTGGCGACCAGGCTCAGGGCTTCGGAGCCATAGGGATCGACGCCCTCCTCCGTCTGGAACTGGACCGTGGGGACGCCGTCCTTTGCCCTGTCCGGCGGGTAGATGGGGTGCGGCGAAAAAACCTCCTCATGGGCGAACAGCTCGGAAGCAAAGGATTGCAGCGTCAGAACGCTCGTCTTCACATCGGCGAACAGGTCGCCGGCGATGTAGGCCTGCAGCGCGGCGGTCTTGGTCATGGTGGTGCTCAGCACCGCCTCCATCGTCGCCTCCGAAACCTGCGTGATGGACGCCTGCTGTTCCCGGCTGGCCTCCTCGACGATGCCGGAGAGATTCCGCTGCTGATAGACGTTCACCAGGACAAACACGCCCACCAGGAAGATGATGATAATCAGCATCAGATTGAAGATTTTATGCTGCAATCCGCCCAGCTTGAGTCCGCGGATGATTTTCACAGGACCACTCCTTCTATCGATGGTCATTCTCTTTTTTCTATCATACACCAATTCCGCTGTTTGTGCATCATCATTTTTCGGGTTTTCCGTTTCAGAAATAACGCACGGTTTCTCGCCCCCTGCGTATTGACAAAATCCGCCGTTCTTATATAATGCCAAAGGATACCCATTGCGGTATAATTCAAGCAGAAAGAGAACGGTGATCGCCTTGGCCGAGAAAAGAAGCCTCACCTCCGGAAACATCACAAAGGGCATCCTCGCCTTTATCCTTCCCATGATGCTGGGCAGCCTGATCCAGCAGTTATATACGATGACGGACTCCGTCATCGTGGGGCAGTTCACCGGAAAGGTGGGACTTGCGGCCATCAACGCCGTCGCCACCCTGTTCAAATTTCCTCTGAACTTCATGAACGGTCTCGCCGCCGGCGCCACGATCCTGATTTCCAAAGCCTTCGGCGCGGACGACCGGGAGGAACTGCGCCAAAGCATCCACGCGGCCCTCGCAGTGAGCGTGGTCCTCGGCATCATCTTTACGGTGGGCGGCGTGATCGCCACACCCTGGCTCATGCGCGCCATGTCCATCCCGGAGGACATCTGGGAGCCGACCCGCGTCTACTGCAGCGTCTATTTCAGCGGGCTGTGGGCCATGGTGCTTTACAATATGCTGGCGGGCATCCTCCGGGCGCTGGGAGATTCCCGCCGCCCCCTCTATGTGCTGATCCTCTGCTGCATCGTGAACATCCTGGGGGACCTGCTGCTGGTGGGCGCGTTCCACATGGGCGTGGGCGGCGCCGCTGCGGCGACCGTCGCGGCGCAGATCGTCAGCGTCGTCGCGGTGTTCTTCCTGCTGAACCGCTCCCTGGGCGGCGAACTGTTCCGGAAGGATCAATTCCGCCTCAAGCGCGGCAGCTTCGTCGACATGCTCCGAAAGGGACTGCCCCTCGCGATCCAGTCCATCCTGTTCCCGATCGCCAACTCCATCATCCAGGCCAGCGTGAACATGATGGGGACCGACGCCATCGCCGCGTGGGGCATCTGCGACAAGCTGGATCTGCTGATCTGGCTGGTTGCCGATTCCATGTCCCCGGCGCTGACGACGTATATCGCCCAGAATATCGGCGCAGGCAAAGTCGACCGCGTGAAAAAAGGCGCCGTCATCGGCACGCTGATGAGCGCCGGAACGGTCGCGGTCATCAGCCTGATCCTCTTTTTCGGCTCCGGCTTCTTCGGCGGCTGGTTCATTTCCGCGAAGGACGCGGGGGAGATTCTGCCCCTGGTGGTGCACTATATGACCCTCATGTGCCCGTTCTTTTTCTTCTATTCCTTTGCGGAGGGCTTTTCGGGCGCCTGCTGCGGCATGGGCAATACGCTCGTTCCGATGATCACGACGCTGACCACCATCTGTCTGCTCCGCGTGCTCTCCATCTGGTTCATCCTTCCCCACTACGGGACGATGGACTGCATCGTCTGGATCTACATTGCCTCCTGGATCGTGGCGGGCGCGGCGTTTACCGCCCTGTTCGCCGTTCGGTCCAAAAAGCTGGCAAATAGCTGACATTTTGACCCGCCGGGCTGCCTTCGGTCCGAGGCCGCACGGGCCCGATCGCCTATTGAAATTCTGCAAAACTTGTGCTATTTAATATACTGTCTGCTGTTTGCGTGCTCGAAGCCAGCAGCGGAGAGGTAAAAGGGAACCGGGTGCAAATCCCGGACGAACCAGTCACTGTGAACGGCGGGCAGTCTGTCGGCAAGGAAATAAATAGGGAATACATACAGCTTTCGCCGTGGGATATCCCACGGCGAAAGCCACATTTTACACCCGCGGAGCGGTCAGTCTTCCTTCCCCACCCAGGTATGCTCATATTCCTCGATGATCCAGTCCTCGACCTTCACGACGACCTGATACTGATCCTCATAGACGATCTCACCGGGGGTGTTGGTGTAGACCACAAAATAGGGATGATGATACTTTTCCAGCAGCCACAGCGCCGGGCGGATCCACTTCATCATCTCCGCCGCGTTTTCCGTCTTGAAGAAGCAGACGACCTTTTCCCGGTTCATGCACTGGGGCGGAAAGGGCAAAGTCTCTGCAAACCAGGCGTCGATTTCCTTATACAGGTCCGCGTCTTCTTCCTCCATGACGTCGTCCTGGATCAGCTTCCAGCACATGCTGAAAACGCCCTTGGCGTACATGGTGGAGGCTGCCAGCTCTTTCCCCTGGATCCGCACATATTTATAATCCATAGCGTTTCATCCGCTCTTCTCTCAGCGAGGTCCGTTTTTCTTCTTCTCAGTGGATGGTGACGTTGAGGCCGCAGGAAGCCACGATGCTTTTCAGCTCGGCCATCTTTTCATCGGAGGGCGGCGTTGCCTCCATGGGCTTTCCGTCGCTGATGCGCAGATACTTCATGACGCCCATGTTGTGATAGGGCAGCAGCTGCACTACCTCCACCGCGTCCCCCAGCTGCGCGCAAAACTCCGCCGTTGCGCGGATATTCTCCTCGTCCCAGTTGAACATGGGGATCACCGGGATGCGGACCTGCAGTTTCTTCCCCGCCGCGGCCAGTTTCCTGGCATTTTCGTGAATGCGCTCGTTGGGGACGCCTACCGTGGCCTTGTGTTTGGCGGAGTCCATATGCTTGAGGTCATAGAGATACAGGTCCGTATAGGGCACGGTGCGCTCCAAGTCCTCCCAGGGAACGTAGCCCGTGGTATCCAGGGCGATGTGGATGCCCGCCGCCTTGAGGCCCTGCATCACCTCCACCACGAAGTCGATCTGGCACAGGGGCTCGCCGCCGGAGATGGTCACGCCGCCGCCGGAGGTATCGAAGAAATTCTTATCCTGCAGCAGCCGGTTGACCAGCTCCTCGGAGGTGTAGTCCTTCCCGCAGAGGGTCAGGGCTTCGGCATAGCACTTGTCCGCGCAGGCGCCGCAGTTGTCGCAGAGGTCCCGCTTGACATGGACGGTCCTGAGCTGCTCGCCGGTCTGCACGTCCGTCTTCAGGGGGCCTTCTTCGATGGCCCCCTTGGGACAGGCGTTCATGCAGCGATTCCGGCAGGCGTCCAGCCCCAGGCAGCGCATGCTCATCCAGCTGAGCTGCTTGTAAAAGGCCTGGCTTTCCGGGCTGTGGCACCAGGGGCAGCGCAGGGGGCAGCCCTTGAGAAAGGCCGTGGTGCGGATGCCGGGGCCGTCCTGCACGGAAAAGCCCTGGATGTCGTAAAGCCGTCCGGTGGTCATATGCTCATTTCCGTCCGGCGGATCAGGTCGTCCTGGGCTTCCTTGTAGACCTCCACGAAATAGGCGGAGAAGCCGGCGATGCGCACCACCAGGTCCTCATAATCCTTGGGCTTCTCCTGGGCCTCCCGCAGCATCTTGGCGGAGACGACGTTGATCTGCAGCTCCATGCCGCCGCCGCGGAAATAGGTCTCCATGACGGCCCGAAGCTTCTTGTCGCCCTCCGCGCCCTGCAGGGCCGTGGGATGGAATTTCATGTTGCAGAGGGTGCCGTTGGCGTAGTTGGCCTGGTCGAATTTCAGGATGGAGTTGATGGTGGCGAAGGGGCCGTTCTTGTCCATGCCCTGCACCGGGGAGATGCCGTCGGTGAGGGGCTGGCCCTTCTTGCGCCCGTCGGGGGTGGCTTCGCAGAACATGCCCATGACCACATTCAGGGTCACGGGCCAGCAGCCCGCCGTCCAGTGGCAGCCGCGGGGGCTGATGCCCCGGGTGATGCCCTCGGAATAGGTGTCCGCCACGAACTTCAGATACTTGTCCGCCTCGGGATCGTTGTTGCCGAAGTGGCTGCAGCGGCCAAGGATGTACTGGTGCAGGTCCTCATAGCCCTCCCAGTTGGCCATCAGCGCGTCGTAGAGCTCGCGGGTGGTGGCGATCTTGTCACGGAAGCAGACCTGGTCGATGATGTTCAGACTGTCGGCCACGGTGCCGTGTCCGATGCTGCTGTTGCCCGCGCCGTTATACTTCGCGCCGCCCCACATCACGTCCTTGCCGCTCTCGATGCAGCCGGTCATGGTGGCGGAGAGCAGGGGCAGGGGGTTATCCATGGCGTAGAGATACTCGTAGCAGTTGACCATGGTGACCTGCCACTTGGTGAAGAAGTCCATCTGCGTCTTATAGGCCGCCAGGACCTCCTCCATGCTCTTCATGTCATAGAGATAGCCGGTGGCGGGGCCGGTGCGCTTCGTGTTCTTCTCGGGCCCGTAGGAGAAGGGGTTCACGCCGTTGTTGATGGCGCACCACAGGGCCGCGGGCAGGATCGTGTAGGCGTTGTTGCCGTCGCCGCCGGAGTTGGCGAAGTCGCAGCCGCAGATGCAGGGTTCCACGCAGCCGATGAGGCAGTAGTTCCTGGCGTCCTCCAGGGGGATGCCCCGGCGCATCAGGGCCTCCATGGCCGTCTTGTCCCACTCGAACAGGGGCACGCCGCCCACCTGCTTGGTGGTCTCGATGCCGGCCTCCCAGAGTTCTTCGGGCGTGCCTTCATGGACGCGCAGGGCCAGGGGCGGGTTGTGGATCTTCAGCCGGGCGGAGGACTGCATGACCATGTAGGTCACCACGTTGGTGGCGTCCTTGCCGTCCTTGTCCACGCCGCCCAGGGTGATGAGCTGGCCGGAGGTATAGCCCGGGCCGGTGCGGGTGGCGCCCTCGCTCCAGAGCTTGTTGATCTCAGCCACCTTCAGGATGAACATGTCCGTCAGCTCCTGGGCCTGCTCCCTGGTGAGCTTGCCGGAAGCGATGTCCGCCTCGGCATACTTGCCGCAGTACTGGTCCAGGCGGCCGTAGCTGATGCCGTGGGGCTGGGAATCCATCAGCAGGCCCAGCTGATAGAAGAAGCAGGCCTGCAGGGCGTCATGATAGCTCTGGCAGGGCTTGTCGATGACCCGGTTCATGCGGTCGGCGATGTCCAGCAGCTCCGCCTTCCGTTTTTCATCCGTGCAGGTCTCCGCCTGGCGCAGGGCTTCGGCGGCATAGCGCTTTGCATAGATGATGATGCCCTCCACCACGGTCTCCTCCGCGCGGTAGAACTGGAGGGTCCGGCCCTCGTCCCCCTGGAGGCCCTTTTCCAGCAGGGCGGCCTTCTTGGCCCGGATCTCCTCCAGCACGCTGCCGAGGCCCCGGTCCACCACGGTCCAGTAATTGCCGCAGTAGTGGCCGATGGGGGAACCGCTGTTGTTCTTCGCGGTGAAGTTCAGCACGCCGTTGCCCAGGAGATCCCGGTAATATTCCTCAGGGAACACCTCGTCGATGGCGGCGCAGGTGGCGTTCTTCACCCAGAAATCCCCGGTCTGGAGGATGTATTCCCTGTCCTCGGGGTTGAGGTCATAGGGATCGACGCTCCGCGTGGGAAAGACGTCCAGCTCGTCCAGCACCCACTGGAAGGAATGCTCCGGGTAGACGGCGCTGGCGCGGAACTCCTCCCCCAGGTGGCCCACGATCAGCTCATGGTCCCGCACGGGGGTGGGCATCTTCTCAAAGAGGTTGCGCAGGTTCTTTGCCCGCTTGAGGACGCCGGGCAGCTGCGGGTTATTCATGTAGAATTCCGTCACCAGCTTGTAGCGGGCAAGGTCGATCCTGGGCTTCTTGGCGCGGTACATGGCGCGGATCTTGGCGACCCGATCCGAGATGGGCGCATTCTGATACATATCGGTTCCTCCCTTTTTGATACTTCTTTGATTCTTCTGTGCCGGACCGCCGCGGCCGGAGGCGCGGGCGGCCGGTCTCTGTGATCGTTAAGATGAATGCATTATATCACATTCTCCCCGCGGTATGGAAGCGGTTTTTGACCTTTTCCGGCGCAGAGCCTCACATTTCCAATCTTCTTGCGATTCCGGCAAGAAATTGTTATAATGCTATCAAACCGGAATATGAGACAGAGAGATCAAATGCCCTATGAAGAACAAACTGATTTGCCTCCTGCCGGCCCTTTTGCTCCTCCTCGGCTGCTGCGGCTGCGGCCTGCTGGACGACGACGAGGAAACGGACGGCGCCGCAGCGGAGACGAGCGCCGCGGAAGCGGCCCCCGCTTCAGAGACGCCGCAGCCGGAGGCGCGGGGGCTGCGTATGAGCGTCAACCGTGAAACAGGCGAGCTGACCCTCACCCGCCCGTCCCTGCCGGAGCGGAGCGCCGCCGGTGACCGGGGAGTGTGGACGATCTTCGTCTATCTCTGCGGCACGGACCTGGAAACCGACGACGGCGGCGCGACGGACGATTTGCTGGAAATGCTGGAGGGCGCAAACGGCGACTGGGTGCGCTTCGTGGTGCAGACCGGCGGCGCGGAGGAATGGTGGAACGACACCGTGGACAGCAGCCGGCTCCAGCGCTACCTGATCGAAAACGGCGAGCTGACCCTGGCTGAAGAGCAGCCGGCGGCCGGCATGGGCCGGGGAAAAACGCTGTCCGCCTTTCTCCGCTGGGGCGCGGATCGCTACGCCTCGGCGCATATGGGCGTCGTGCTCTGGGATCACGGCGGCGGCAGCATCACCGGCGTATGCTTCGACGAGACGGACGACTATGACTCCCTCTCCCTGCGGGAGCTGGACGCCGCCCTGCTGGACGTCTGCACCGCCATGGGCGGCAAATTCGATTTCATCGGCTTCGACGCCTGCCTGATGGGCACCCTGGAAACGGCGAACATCCTCGCCTCCTACGCTTCGTATATGATCGCTTCCCAGGAGATCGAGCCGGGCAGCGGCTGGGACTATGCGGCCATGGGCAAATACCTCGCCGGGCATCCCGGCGCTGCTGCCGCGGACCTGGGCAGGGCGGTCTGCGACAGCTACCTGGCCTCCTGCCGGACGTCGGGAGACGAGGACGTCTGCACCCTCTCCCTCATCGACCTGGGGAAGCTGGACGGCGTGCTGACGGCCTTCAACGACTTTGCCCGCGGGATGTTCGAGGCTTCTGCGGACGCTGCGGCCTGCGCGGATATGGTCCGCGCCATCCAGAAGACGGACAACTTCGGCGGCAACAACAAATCCGAGGGCTACACCAACATGGTGGACATGGGCGGCGTGATCTCCGCCTGCGCGGCATATGCCCAGGGCGCCGGCCCGGCGCTGGAAGCGCTGAAGGCCGCCGTGGCCTATTCCGTCAGCGGCAAAACGCACCGGGACGCGTCGGGCCTCTCCCTGTACTATCCTCTGAGCGTCCAGGGCTCCCGGGAGCTTTCCGTTTTCGGTGAAATCTGCCCCAGCCCCTACTACGTCTCCTTCGTGGACCGGCAGAATCAGGGCAGCGTCAGCCTTGACGCCGCGGAGGACTACGACGGGGACGAATGGTTCGACGACGACGGCAACTGGTTCTGGGACCTGCTGGACGCCTGGCTGGACGACGGCGACTGGACGGACGGCGATTGGGGGGACGATGACTGGACGGACGATTATTGGGACTATCTGGACGATTACGAGCAGACCGGCGAAAGCCCCCTCATCACCTTTGCCGTCGAGCCCCACACCGACGAGGACGGCGTCTTCTGGTTTGAACTGGATGATAACGGCTATTGCTACGCCGCGGACGTTTACGGCGTCGTCTTCCAGCTCTCCTATGACGGGGAGGACCTGATCGAGCTGGGAGAGACCTACGATCTCAACGGCGACTGGGACACCGGCGTCTTCGCGGATGATTTCGACGGCTGGTGGATCTCCCTGCCCGACGGGCAGAACCTGGCCACCTATATCGTGGAGGACGGAGAGGATTTCACCATCTACACCTCGCCCGTCCTGCTCAACGGAGAGGAGACGAACCTGCGCCTCCGGCTGGATTACGCCTACGGAACGCTGACCATTGAGGGCGCATGGGACGGTATCGACGCATACGGCGCGCTCTCCCGGGAGATCGTCAAGCTCCGGCGGGGCGACGTGATCACCCCGCTGTACAACGCCTATGCGCTGGAGAGCGACGACGAATTCTATTACCAGGGGGAGGACTATGTCTTCACCGACACGCCGGAGCTCTGCTATGACCTGATGGCGGACGGGGATTATTTCTTCGCTTTCTGCATCGACGATATCTACGGCGACTACTGCCTGAGCGATTTTGCCGTGTTCAGCATCGAGGACGGCGAGGTCTGGTTCTGGGACGAAACATTTTAATATTACATACGGAGGTCGGGATCATGGCACTATTCGGAAATCTGGTCAACAACACAGACATGTCCGGCTATAAGCGGCTGGACAATCCCCAGGGCTGGGATAACCAGGCGCTCCTGGCAAGGCTCTATGGCGTCGCCACCTCCCTGGGACAGCCGAGGATCGGCACCGCCAGGATCATGGGAAAGGACAGCGAGGCGGTCCTCTATGAGTCCGCCGGGGAGACCAGCCTCGTCTATGTCCGGGCAAACGGCAAAAAGATCGACATCGGCAAGGCCCCGAAGGGCGGCATGACCGGCGCGAACATGCTCAACCGGGCGATCGTCCTGGCCGGCGGCGGCGAGGACGCCGAGGGCGTCAAGCTCAACCGCGCCGTGGATGAGCTGCAGGGCGTTCTGGAAAGGCTGCTGGCCGGCCAGACCGTGACGGCGACGCAGGCCGCCGCAGTCGCCGCTTCCGGCAGCACCGTCAAGCTCTACATGGAGGAAAAGCTCAGCTTCTCCGTCAGGGACAGGTACACCATCTTCACCGCGGATCAGCAGCCCGCTTTCTATGTGGAGAGCAATATGGCCGATACTGCGTACAAGGTCATGGACGCCGGCGGGAACGAGGCGATGGTGGTCAAAAAGAAGCTGATCTCCGTCATGCCGGAATACACGGTGACCGCCGGAAAGCAGGAGATCGGCAGCTTCAAGAAAAAGCTCAAGCTCACCCGCACGGAGATCGTCGGGACCGTGGGCGGCGCGGAGCTGACCATCAAGGGCGACATGTACGGCGGCAGCTTCAACATCCTGCTGGGCGGCGCGATGATCGGCAGCGTGGACAAGGAGCGCTTGACCTGGGCCAGCTGTTACCGCATCGAATCCTACGATCCGCGCAATGTGTATCTCATTGTGGCGATTTCCGTGATCGTCGAGGCGCTGAAGAAGCTGGACCAGAAAAAGGATTAAGGCAATACCGCATAATTCTGGTGCGCAGATTGCGCAGTCAGAATTTTCGTCAGATTGTCTGAAAATCGCGGGGAATACTTCCTGTATTGGCCAAGATTTTCGGGCAATATGACGGAACATGATGCAAGCAAGATGCGTGCCGAGAATTGTGCGTTATTGCCTTAAGACACAGGAGGTTTACGGAATGGGGAAACAGGACCGGCGCAGGATCGTCGTCTCCCTGGCGGCGCTGATCGTGCTGGCAGCTCTGGCGCTGCTGGTTTACCGTCGGTTGGAGACGGGTGGACGGGAGAGGGCCGAAGAAGCCGCCGCCCTGCAAACGGCGGAGGCCGTCCTGACGCCCGCGCCCACGCCGGAACCTACGTCCGAACCCACGCCCGAGCCTACCCCGGAGCCCACGCCCGAACCCACACCGGAACCCACGCCCGAGCCCACGCCCACCCCCTGGAACCTCGTGCTGGTGAACCGGACCCACCCGGTGCCGGAGGATTGGGAATTGCAGCCGGTGGAAATGCCCAACGGGAAGATCATCGACGCGCGCATCGCCGAACCCCTCGCGGAGATGTTCGAGGCCGCCAGGGAAGCCAACGCCGGCATTCTCCCCATCGTCTATTCCGGCTATCGCTCCCCGGAGCACCAGCAGGAGGTCTTCGACGAATACGTGCAGGACTACCTCTCCCAGGGCTGGTCCGAAGCCGACGCCATTGCCGAGGCGGAAAAATGGGTCGCCCTGCCGGGCACCAGCGAGCACCAGCTGGGCATCGCCGTGGATATCGCCGGCGCGGTGTACGAGGTCTTCGACTGGCTCCGGGAGCACAGCTGGGAATATGGCTTCATCCTCCGCTATCCCCCGGACAGGACCGGCGTCACCGGCATCAGCGGCGAAGAATGGCACTATCGCTATGTGGGGCAGGAGGCCGCCAGGGAGATCTATGAAAGCGGCCTCACCCTGGAGGAATATCTGGGAGAGACGGCGACGGAGGAAGGGGAAAGCGCAGCTGAAGAAGCGGACGGCGTCCTTTCCGAAACAACCCCTCCCGATTGAAAAAAACAAACGGGACTGCCGCGGTCGGATCCATGAACCGCGCGCAGTCCCGTTTTTCCTTTGTCTTCAAAAAGCCTTGCTGATGGCGATCTCCACCGCGCTTCCCCGGATATTCACGCTGACCTCATCGGCCAGATTGGCGACGATGGATTTTTCCAGCTCGTCCCAGGCCTCCTGCGCCCCCGCGATATCCTCCAGATTCTCCTTGATCTCGGACATATAGGTGCTCATGGTCCAGGAATAGGTATCCAGGCCGGAAACATAACCCACCGGGCTCCCCATGCTGATGAGACCCAGGGACAGGCTGGACACCGAGGAGGCGTTCTGTCCCTTGGGAAGCAGGACGAGGGCGACCATCTCCCGCAGCTTGCCCATAAAGCCCCGCGCCGCGTCGTTTTTCCCGCTGGAGGACGCCGCCAGCAGCTGCCTGCGCATCTCCTGATCCAAGGTGACGTCGGCGCAGAGCCGGAGGTTGAATTTCCTGTTTTCCTCCCGGGCCTGGTATTCGGCCTCCACGCTGCCGGTGATGCCCCGCAGGAGGCCGATCAGCTCCTCTGCCAGCAGGCGGAGCCGCAGGTTTTCCTTGTGCCCCAGGCCGCAGTCCAGCCCGAGCTTCTCCGTTACCGCCAGGGCCTCCTCCATGCCTTCGCCCTGGGTCGTGACTTTGATTTCCGCCGTCTTCATTCCGCTGACCTGTCCTTCCCCGCTTACTCCACGGTCAGGATATCCGCGAAGCCCGTGACCTCAAAGATTTCCTGGATGGTCTCGTTCACGTTCGTCAGCTTCATGGCGCCCTGCTTGTTCATCTGCTTCTGCGCAGAGAGCAGCACCCGCAGCCCTGCGGAGGAGATGTACTCCAGCTCGGAGAAATCGAAGATGAGAGAATTGACGCCCTCCAGGGAGTTTTTCAGCTCCGCTTCCAGCTCCGGAGCGGTGACGGTATCCAGCCGTCCATCCAGGGCCATGGTCAGTTCGCTGCCGCTGCCGGTTTTGTTGATGGTCATGATCATACCTCCGTATTCTTGCTGATTGATCGTCTTTTCACGGCGCGGACTCCGCTTCAGGGAACCCTTCGCCGCCTGTATGTCCGCTTGCCTCTTTCTGTCCGCCCACGCCGGCAGGGCGCAAGGCGCCTCGCGGCCGACGTTCCGCGTTCATGCCGGTCTCGTTCTTTCCTGATGCCGGAATACAAAGCCGAAGCTATTATAGCATCGTTTCACGGGAAAATCCAGCGAAAAGGCCGGACAAATGCCCCTGGACCCCTCCCGCCGTTCATTCTTTTCCGTTTTTTTCAGGCCGGTTTCCATTTTTTCAATATCAGGGCGTGCTTTTTCCCCGGATATCTGATAGAATAATAAAATCAGAAGCCTATTTCAATTCATGAAGGAGCTGAAGACTATGAACATGGACCTCTGGATCCGCGAACAGATCGCGACGCAGAACAAAAAAGCCATGCCGCTGCTGTCCTATCCGGCGGTGCAGCAGCTGTTCATCACGGTGGACAGGCTGGTGAATTCCTCCACGGAAATGGCCCTGGGCGTCCGCCTGATCGCGGACCGCTATGATATGCCCTTTGCCACCACATACATGGATTTGTCCGTGGAAGCCGAGGCGTTCGGCGCGAAGTGCACCTATCACACCGACGATATCCCCACCATCACCGGGCAGCTAATTTCCTCTCAGGAGGAAGCCGACGCTCTGCAGATCCCCGAGATCGGCGCGGGACGGACGGGCAAGGTCCTCCGGGCCCTGGGGAAGACGCTGACGCTGGTGACGGACCGCCCCGTCTTCGCCAACTGCACCGGCCCCTTCTCCATGGCGGGCCGCCTGATGGACGTCAATGAGATCCTCCTGCTGACCTACGAGGAGCCGGAGCTGGTCCACACCGTGCTGGAAAAATGCACCCAGTTCCTGCTGAAATATATCAAGACCATGAAGCTGATGGGCGCCAACGGCGTTATCATGGCGGAACCGCTTGCCGGCCTCATGTCCCCCGGCCCCATGCAGGAATTCTCCTCCAAGTATGTGCGCCGGATCATCGACGAGCTGCAGGATCGTGACTTTGTCGTCTGCTATCACAACTGCTCCAACGCCATTGAAAAGAAAGTGGACGCCGTGATCGCCACGGGCGCGAAGATGTTCCACTTCGGGGACAAGGCGGATATGTGGCAGCTGCTGAACACCCTGCCCAAGGACGTGATCGTCATGGGCAACATCAGCCCCTCCGCCGTGTTCATGTGCGACAGCACCGAAAAAATGGCCATCGACACCCAGAACCTCCTGCGCCAGTGCATGGTCTGCGAGAACTTCATGATCTCCTCCGGCTGCGACATCCCCGCCGCCACGCCCCTGGCCAACATCGACAAGTTCTTCGAGGTCATCAACCTGGGCTACCACAAGGCGAAGCTCTGGGGTCAGGTCCACCGGCTGTATCCCATTCCTTCCGTCTGAGCGGGAGCATCCACGGCTTTCCGCGGCTTTCAAGAGCCGGCGCAGCCCCCCTTTCGGGGGCTGCGCCGGCTCAGACTGTAGACAAACCTATCGGCAGAGGTTCGACATGCATGGGGGAACCGTGAGGGGGGACGGGAATCCCCCCTCACGTAATATCCTTGCAAAATCAGAATGCATTTCTGATTTTGCGCTCAAGCTGTCGACACTTTGTCGACAGCTTGAGCCGGCGCAGCCCCCTTTCGGGGGCTGCGCCGGCGAACTTCTTTATCCCCGCAGCATCTCGGCAAAGGCCTCCAGAGCGCTGCGGGCCTGTTCATAAGAAGCGGACTGCTGGTCGGCCTCCACCGTCAGCAGGGGGATGCCCGCATCCTCCAGCATCCGCTTCACGGGCACAAGATCGAATTCCTCAGGGTCGCAGAATTTCGCCATGACCCACAGCACCCCGTCGGCCTTTGCCGCCCGGGCGAGGCGCACCAGCTCCCTTCCCCGCTCCTTGCCGGGATCGTAGAGGACGCTGCAGCCCTCCGCCTGTCCCAGATACCGGGCCAGGCCCAGCGCCGGATCCTCCGTCACGGGCACGTCCCGGCGGAAAAGGACGGATTCCTGTGCCACCTGATCGTCCATGACCGCGAAGCCCGATTCTCCCAGGATGTCCAGGAGCGCCGGGGAATCCGCCAGGATGCCGGTTGTGACCAGCCGGAGGCCCTTCCACCGGCTCTCCGGCAGGGCGTTCAGCGCTTCCGTCAGCGCCCGCACCATGGCCGTATGCTCCTTCCGGTCCAGGAAAAAGCCCGCTTTCAGCACGGCGCTGCGGTCCGCGGGGCTGACGGCCTCGGGGTGGGCCGCCGCCGCGGCCGTGAAGGCCCGGAGGGCGGCGCGGTTTTCATTGCAAACGGCGATCGCTTCGGCGAGGGCGGCGTCGGACGCCCGGCGTCCGGCGAGCTCCGCCAGACGGCCCAGGATGCGGCGGAAGCTGGCACGGGTGAATTCCTCCCCCGCCGGGGTCTTGCGGTTTTGTCCCCAGGCTGCGTCGATCACCGGGATCGCGCCCACGCCGTATTTCCAGTTGGGGCCGAAGCTTTTCAGGGCGTCACAGCAGGTGGGGACCATGACGGCGCTGAGACCGTCCAGCATCCCCCGCAGCCCCATTTCCAGGGTGGTGTGGAGAATGGAGCAGATGAAGCCGGGGTAATAGCGCCCGGAGGAAGCGCACTCCAGCTCCGCCCCCCAGAGGCCGAAGGGACGCATCCCCACGGCATAAACGAGCTCCTCCGGGCAGAAGTAGGGCAGCACGCCCACGGCTTTTTTTCCTTCGGCCAGGACCTTATCCAGCTGGGCCCCGGGATTTCGGCACAGGGCCCGGAAGGGCGCCAGCAGGTTTTCGGGCTTTTCCATTTCAGCGCGCCTCCTTCTTGTTTGCTTCCATGATCTCCGTCAAGGCCTGGATGCGCGTTTCATACTGCGCTTCGGAAAAGCAGCGGGGGTCGGACTGATCGCCGTCGAAAATCACCGTGGGCACGCCGGTCTTGACCCGGAACTGCCGTTCCAGCTCATAGAGCTTGCCGCTCCAGTTCTTGCAACTGCGGTTCATATGGAACACCGCCCCATCCACCTTGTTTTTCAGGGCGTCGTGCACGCGCAGCTCCAGCTCGTGCTCGAAGCAGGCGCAGTTGGGCACCTGGGCGTAGGCCGCCATGAGCTCGTCCAGATTCTGATACAGGAAGCTGAAGGCGGGGCCGTAGACCGTGGCGGTGAGATTGATGCCCCGGCTCTGCAGCCCCTTGTAGGTGGCGCGAAGATTGGCCCAGCAGGCGATGCCCTCAAAGAGGATGCGGTATTTCTCCTCTCCCTTGAAGCTGCTCTTGCCCTCCTTCGCCAGCGCCTCATATTCCTCCGCCAGCAGCTCGAAGGCTTCGGCTGCCTCCACGGTGCCCCGGCCCACGCAGGCCACCGCCATATTGTTGAAAATGTCGAAGCCGCTGAAGGGGCTGGGCACATGCTCCATCGCTCCCACGGCCCGCAGCCAGGCCCGGCTGGACCGCTGGGAAACGGCCATGACTTCGGTGAGCCGGTCATAATCCATCCGCTTGCCGGTGATGGCCTCCAGCTGCGCGATACAGTCGTCGAACTGGGCGCGGATATACTTCACCCGGTCTTCATCGCATGCTTCCCCGTCCAGGTGGGGGATATCGATGAGGATCAGGGGGACATCCAGCTCCAGCGCCAGGTTTTCATACCATTTGATCATGCAGTTGCAGATATTGTTGCAGCAGAGGAGGAAATCCGGGAAGGGGATCTCCAGCTCCGGGCACTCCTTCCAATCCGCATAGGAGAAGTTGATGCGGGCATAGGAGCAGAGGTCGGCGCTGTAGCCCAGGCCCTCCGCATGCTCGCACATGCGCCTGCCGCCTCCCTTGGCCCCCACGGCGGCTCCCATGTTTTCCGGGTAGACCACGGGAATGCCCATGGCGGTGGTGATCTCCTGGGGAAAATTGGAGGCGCACCAGCCCACCTTCTCCCCCCGGTTTTTTGCGTCCCAGGCATCCTGGGCGATCCTGTCCTGCAGGGCCCGCAGGACGGATTTCGCGTCTCTCTTTTCTTCGTTCAAGGGCGGTCCCTCCCCATTGTTATCTGATGATGGCGGAATGCAAAGTCATCGTCGCGGGCGATACTGCAATTCCCGCTTTTTATTTGTCAGTATGCATCGATTTACCGTTTCTCCCGCACATGCTCCCAGCCGTAAATCGCCGCGCCCAGGGCTCCGGCGAGCTGGGCCAGGGGCGGGACGCGGATGGGGGTATCCAGTTCCTTTTCCAGTGCCCGCACCACCCCGGCGTTGCGGGCCACGCCGCCGGTCATGACCACCGGGGCCGTCACCCCCAGCCGCCGCACCAGGGAAGCCGTGCGCACCGCCACGCTCATATGGATGCCCTTCACCAGCTCCGGCAGGCTGACCCCCTTTGCCAGCTGGGAGATGACCTCGCTCTCGGCAAAGACGGTGCAGGTGGAACTGATGGGCACGACGCCGGTCGCCTGCGCGTCCATCTCCGCCAGGTCCGAGACCTCCTTTTCCAGCACCCGGGCCATGACCTCCAGAAAGCGCCCCGTTCCGGCGGCGCACTTGTCGTTCATGAGGAAGCTCACCAGCTTCCCCTCCGGATTCAGGCGCAGGGCCTTGGCGTCCTGGCCGCCGATATCCACGACCGTACGGGCCTCCGGGATCAGGAAATGGGCCCCCAGGGCGTGGCAGCTCAGCTCGCTGGCGGTATGGTCCGCGCCGGGACAGGTCGCCCGTCCGTAGCCCGTGGCGGTCACGACGGCGACGTCCTCCCTTTTCAGGCCCGCCTTATCCAGCGCTTCCTCCAGCGCCCGCCGGGGGCCGGAGGTACCCGTCCCCGCGGGGATCAGGGCGGCGGCGGCGATCTCCGCGCCGGAGCGCAGAATGAGACATTTGGAGGTGGTGCTGCCCACATCCATGCCCAGGGTCAGGACGTCATCCATGGTGCTTTTCCTTCAGGTCGTCCCAGGTCTGATAGACGTCCTTTTCGTGCATGGCCGCCAGTTCTCCTTCCGCATAACCCAAACTGCGAAGCACCTCCTCGCTGTGCTGCCCCAGAAGGGGGGCCATGGCATAGTCCGGCAGGTCCTCTCCCACGAAGACGGGCTGGCGCACCAGGCTGCGGACGCTGCCGTTGGGGTAATGCATCTCATAGAACACGTCGTTTGCCCTGGCCTGGGGGTCTGCCAGCAGCTCCTCCCAGCTCTGGGCCACGGCGTGGGGGATGTCGTTGGCGGTGAAGATCGCGTCCCACTCCGCGGCGGTCTTTTTCTCAAAGGCCTCCGTGAGGATGTCGATGAACTCCGCATGGAGCTTGTTTTTCGTGATGCTCTCCATGGTGTAGCGTTCGTTCCCCACCAGGTCCGCCCGGCCGATGAGGGGCATGAAGCGGGGATAGAACTGGTCGAAGGGCGGCATGGAGATCTGCAGGAAGCGGCCGTCCTTCGTTTTATAGGCGCAGTTGAAGGGGTTGTCCGCCGTGCGCCGGGAGATGGGGTATTTCTGCCCCAGCTCCGTATATTGGGCGGCCTGGACCATGATGGACTGGACCCAGGCGGAGGCGTGCAGCAGGTTCACACTGACCCGCTTTCCCTCTCCGGAGCGCTTGGCGTCAAAGAGGGCCGCCATGACCCCCGCCGCCAGGAAAAGGCCCGCCTGATGGTCTCCCATGCCGGGCACCAGGTTGATGGGCCATTCGTCCTTCTGCCGCAGGGAATCCATGAAGCCGCCCCTGGCCCAATAGGCGGTGAAGTCATAGCCCGGCAGGTCCTTGTCCGGGCCCTTGTCCCCGTAGCCGGTGAGGGTGCCGTAGACCAGGGCCGGAAAGCGCTCGTGGAGGGCTTCATAGGTGAGTCCCTGCTTTTCCAGGGCCTGAGGCCGCCAGTTGGTGAGGAAGACATCCGCCTTTTCCAGCAGGCGCATTAGGGCTTCCTTCCCCTCCGGGGTCTTGAGATTCAGCACAACGCCCTTTTTACCCGCATTTTCCAGGTCGAAGGTGGTGTTTTCATAGGGGTCGTCGGGCCTGCCCTCGCTGGTGCCGTTCCACCGCACCGCGTCGCCGGCGGGCGCTTCGATCTTGACGACCTCGGCCCCCAGGTCCGCGAAGAACCTTGCGCAGGCGGGCACCGCGATAAAGGTGCTCAGCTCCACCACCCGAATGCCGCTGAGAGTTGTGTTCATAGGGATTTCTCCTTCCGTGAACCAGGCTTTTTTCCATTATACCGGGCAAAGCGCCGTTTGTAAATCCTCCGCAGAGACCGAAGCGGCGGTCCGTGGAAAACCCCGGACCGCCGCGCAGACAGCAGGCAAAGCTGCAAAGCGGTGTTTCGATGCACATGGGGGGACTGCGAGGGGGGACGGGAATCCCCCCTCGCGTTTTATCCTTGCGAAATCAGAATGCATTTCTGATTTCGCGCTCACGCGGTCGACATTATGTCGGCCGCATGAGCGGCGGTCCGGGGAAAACCCCGGACCGCCGTGATCTTTGTTTCTTACCGCCGTTCGTCCCCTTCGCTGACGATGGCGATATAGGCTCTGGCCGTCCGCCGGTAGACGAAGACATAGAATAGGCCGAAGGCCAGAAAGCAGAGGACGCTGGTGAGGATGAGAAGGTGGGTGTTCGACACACCGAACAGGCGGATGAGCTTCTGCACGAAGGGGAAGGCAAAGGCCAGATGCAGGCCGGACATCAGCAGCGGGGCGAAGAACACCGTCAGCACCTGGGAATCGACGGCGCTTTTGATCTCCCGCCCGGTCATGCCCACCTTCTGCATGATGCCGAAGCGGCGCTGATCCTCGTAGCCCTCGGAGAGCTGCTTGTAATAGATGATGAGGGCCGCCGCGGCGATGAAGACGATGGAGAGGATGATGCCCAGGAAGAACAGGCTGCCGTTCATGCTGAAAAAGCTGGAATGGAGGTCCGCCCGATCATTGGTGGTGAAGCCGGTCCAGGCCCGATCTTCTTCCTCCATCCGGTCCCGCAGCGCCTGGCGCAGGTTTTCGGTGACGCGCAGCTGCTCCTCCTCGCTGAGGCCAGGCAGGTCGAAGAAGCAGACCTGCACCGTCTCCGGGAGGGCCATTTCGTCCTCCAGGGAAGCGCAATAGTTCTGCACTTCCCCGGCCCGCTCCGCCCAATCGGGGAGGAAGACACAGTAGGCGGTGACCAGGGTCTCCTCCGTGGTGAGGCGGAAGGGCAGCTCCCTGACGGTGCCGACCACCCGGATCGGCGTGCAGCCCTCGACGGCGAGCGTATCGTAGGGGTAAGCGGCGCCGCTGGACCAGACGAGGGCCTCCCCTGGCTCCGGCTGCCGGTCCGTCTCCAGGTCAAAATCCTCCAGGGGCAGGAAGTAGACCGAGCGCAGATGCTCCAGCACGGAAGGGGAAGAGCTGATCTCCAGAATGCGGCTGTAGCCATCCAAATCCAGGCTGCCGTTCTCGAAATAGCCGCCGAAATTCACGTCCGTAACGGTCATGAGATTCTTTTCCCTGCCGCCGGAGAGGTCGTGCACCAGGTCCGCCAGCTCCCGCAGCGCTTCCCCGGAGCACGCCTCCGGCGCGGCATAGCGCAGGGCGACGGTCACATCGTAGGGGGCCATGCCCCGGATGGCGTCCTCCCCGCCGAAATACAGGCAGCCGGTGGAGGAGAGCATCACCAGCACCATGGTCGCCAGGATGCAGATGGAGGCCAGGCCCGCCCCGTTGCGCTTCATGCGGAAGGCCATGGAGGACACGGAGACGAAATGGGCGCTCTTATAATAATACCGCTTGTTCCTCTGGAGAAGTTTACATAATGTTACCGACCCAGCGATGAACAGGAGGTAGGTGGCGACGATCACCATGAGCACCGCGGCAAAGAAGATGAACAGGGCGGTGAGGGGGGATTCGATGGTCACGGCCAGATAATAAGCAGCGCCCAGGAGAAGGAGGCCGACCAGGGCCAGGACCCAGTTGGCTCTGGGGGGCTTCTCCCCCGCCGCCTCGCTTTTCAGCAGGTCCAGGGGCTTGGAGATGCCCACCCTGGCCAGAGAGACGAGGAGCAGCAGGGCGAAGATGGCCCCGAAGAACAGGAAGGTGGCCGCGATGCTCCGGGGCGCTACGGTGATCGCATAGCCCGTCCGCTCCCCCGCCATGCGGATCAGGCACAGCTCCGCCAGCTTGGAAAGGAGCAGGCCGCCGATCAGGCCGCCCAGGATGGAGACAAGGGCGGAGACGACCGTTTCCCAGGCGAGGATGCGGCTGAGGTTTCGCTTGTTCATGCCCAGGACGTTGTAGAGGCCGAATTCCCGGTTGCGCCGCTTCGCCAGGAAGGAATTGGTGTAGAGCAGAAACAGCAGGGCGAACACGGCGACGACGATGGTGCCCAGCAGCAGGACCACGGTCATGGTGCTGCCGCCCCGCATGGTCTGCACCGCCGGGGAATAAGCCAGGCTGTAGAGGATGTAGAACATCATCACCATGCCCCCGCAGGTCAGGAGATAGGGCAGGTAGAGCCGCCGGTTCTTGCGCATGCCGTCCAGAGCCAGGCGGAGATAGAAGCCCTTCTTCATCGTGCCTCGCCCCCCGTCGCCAGCACCGTCAGGGTGTCGGAAATCTTCTGATAGAGCTGCTCGTTGGTGTCTTTGCCCCGGTAGAGCTGGTGGAACACCTCCCCGTCCCGGATGAAGAGCACCCGCGTGGCGTGGCTGGCGGCCTTGACGGAGTGGGTCACCATGACGATGGTCTGACCGCTGCGGTTGACTTGGGCAAAGAGGGACAGCAGTTCGTCCGTGCTGCGGGAATCCAGGGCCCCCGTGGGCTCGTCCGCCAGGAGGAGCTTCGGGTCCGTGATGAGGGCGCGGGCCACGGCGGCACGCTGCTTCTGGCCGCCGGAGACCTCGTAGGGGTATTTTTTCAGGAGGCCGTCGATGCCCAGCCACCTGGCCAGAGGCTCCAGCCGCTCCGCCATCTCCTTGTGGTTCCGGCCCGCCAGCACCAGGGGGAGATAGATATTGTCCTCCAGGGTGAAGGTGTCCAGCAGGTTGAATTCCTGGAACACAAAGCCCAGCTGGCCGCGGCGGAAGGACGCCACGTCCTTTTCCGGCAGGGTGCTGAGGTCCACCCCGTCCAGCAGCACCGTGCCGCCGGTGGGCTTATCCAGGGCGGCCAGCAGGTTCAGCAGGGTGGTCTTGCCGCTGCCGGATTCCCCCATGACCGCCACATATTCTCCCTTTTCCACGGTGAAGTTCACCCGACGCAGGGCTTCCACCTGCTGGGTGCCGAAGCGGGAGGTGTAGACTTTTTTCAGATCGCGTACTTCCAGAATGCTCATGCAGTTTTCCTCCTTCGGGATTCTGCAAGCATTATAGCAAGCGGGAAAATGCGTTGCCTTAGCTTTGGCTTACATTCTCCCGTTCAATTCTTACGCTTTTGTAAGGCGTCTGCTATTCCGCCCGCGCTTCCTTCCGGCTCAGGTCCAGGCGCACGATGGTGCCCTTCCCCGGCTCGGAGGCGATGGAGACGCCGTGGCCCAGGTTCCGGCAGATCCGGCGGCAGAGCCAGAGGCCCAGGCCGCTGGCCCGCTTGTCCTCCCGCCCGTTGAGGCCCGTGTATCCCGGCTCGAAGACCCTGGGCAGATCCTCCGGCGCGATGCCGATGCCCGTGTCCGCGATGCAGAGGATGGCGGGGGCTTCGGCATAGAGGGAGATCGTGCCGGAGGGGGTATATTTCAGGGCGTTGGAAAGGAGCTGCTCCAGCACGAAGGCGAGCCACTTTTCATCCGTCAGCACCCGCAGATATGTGGGCCGCAGGTCCAGGGCCAGACGGCGCTGGATGAATTCCCCGGAAAACTTTTTCACCGCGCTTCGCAGGAGGGGGTCCAGCTCCGTTTCCCGCAGCACATAGTCCGTTCCCTTCCCGTCCAGCCGGAGGTAGGCCATCACCATCTCCACATAGCGCTCGATGCGCCCCAGCTCCGCCGTCAGGCGCCGGGAAAGAGGGCTGTCCTCGTTTTGCAGGGTCAGACGCATGGCGGCGATGGGGGTCTTGATCTGGTGGGCCCAGAGGGTGAAGTATTCCACCATGGCGTCGTAGCTCCGCCCCGCTTCCGTCGCCTGCCGCTGCCGCGCCTCCTGCAGCAGGCGGATGATACGCCGGTAATCCCGGTCCTCCGCCGTCTCCGGCGGGGGCAGCATGTCCTCCGTCAGGGCAGCGGTCAGGGCGGCGAGGGTCTTGTGCTTCCGGGCCGCCTGCGCGCCTCGCAGAAGGACATAGACGAGCCAGGCCGCGGCACAGATCAGGGCGGGATAAAGGACCGCTCCCAGGGGCAGGCCGTAGAGAGCGAAGGTGACGGCGAAGACAGCGCAGCACAGCGCCCCCAGTCCCAGAGCCGGGAGCCGCGCGCGCAGCCAGGATTTCCAGAATTCCTTCATTGGATCAGATACCCCACGCCGTGCTTGGTGGCGATAAAGTCCCGGAGGCCCGCCGCGTCCAGCTTTTTCCGCAGACGGCCTACGTTCACCGTCAGGGTGTTGTCGTCCACGAACTCATCGGATTCCCAGAGCAGCTCCATGAGCCTTTCCCGGCTCACCGTTTTTCCCTTGGACTGCATGAGGCCCAGGAGGATGCGGTATTCGTTCTTGGTCAGCTCGATCTTCTTCCCCCGGTAGGTCAGGACGCCGTCGCCGGTGCTCAGCAGCGCGCCCCGGTGCTCCAGCACGCTCACGGCGCCGCCGAAATCATAGGTGCGGCGCAGCAGGGCGTTGATCTTTGCCATCAGGACACTCTGATCGAAGGGCTTGGCGATGAAATCGTCCGCCCCCATGTTCATGGCCATGACGATGTTCATATTGTCCGCCGCAGAGGAGATGAAGATCACCGGCACCTTGGAGACGCTTCGGATCTCCCGGCACCAGTGGTAGCCGTCATAGAAGGGCAGCGAGATATCCAGCAGCACCAGATGGGGCGCACAGGCGGCAAATTCCCCCATGACGCCGCGGAAATCCTTCACGCAGACCGTCTCCATATCCCACAGGGCGGTCTGGGCCGCGATGGCCTCCGCGATGCCCCGGTCGTCCTCCACCAGAAAAATGCGGTACATCCCTGCTCTCCCCCTTCCGTGAGGGTATTTTACATGGGAAAGGGCCCGTTTGCAAGAAGCAAAGAGGGCGCTGCGAAAGAACGCAGCGCCCTCTCCGGCCACAGAAAACCCTTTTGGCAGGGTTTCGATATGCATGGGGGATTTGTGAAGGGGGACGGGAATCCCCCTTCACGTTATATCCCTGCAAAATCAGAAAACAATTCTGATTTTGCTTCTCAAGCGGTCGACTCTTTGTCGACTGCTTGAGAGGGCGCTGCGAAAGAACGCAGCGCCCTCTTTTGCTTGTAAGTGATTGCGAACCTGCGGGTCAGCCCGGCGCGGCAGTGAGCTCTATGACCTCCAATACCTGCCGGTCGCCTTCCTTGACCGTGAGCTTATACCACTTTTGCGGATCGCCGGCTTTCCGCAGATAGTAGGTGCCGAAGGGCAGCCTGCCGGTCCAGAAAGCGCCCGCAGCCCCAGCGGTGAATGCGCCGTCTCCGAAGTCCTGGGTATTGACCAGCCGGTTCCCTTCCCCGTCCTTCACATAATACCAATAGGGCGACAGATCCCAGAAGAGGATATCAAAGGTCCCGCCCGTCAGGGGCTGCCAGGCCTTATCCGCATTTTTCAGGATGACCTTGCGCTCCGCTTCGGGGAGATTGACGATGCCGTATTTGAGGATATCGGGATCGGCGTCCTCCTTTTTCGCATTGGGCATCCGCAGGATGAGGTAATCCGAATCGCCGTATTCCTCCGGCACGTTGGATTCGCCCACATAGACCTTGTAAACGAAGGGGTTGGGCCGATAGCCCGCCGGCGCCTGGATTTCCTTCATGTAGTAAACGCCGGGGACGACGCTGAAGGTCACGTTATACTGATATGCCGTCACCACGCTGCCCTTCAGCTTGATTTTGTCCGCCACAGCGTATTCCCCTGCGGAGACAAAGCTGCGGGCCGTACTGCCGTCCTGCATGGTCACTTCGACGCTGTTGCTGTCGCCGGGAGCGCCTTTGAGAGCCTCGTCATACGTCATATAGAGGGCGAACTCCGCTCCCGCCAGCTGCTGGCCCAGGGGATAGCCGGCGGCGTCCCGTCTATCTGTCTCATAGCTGTCGACCTTCTTGAAATAGACGTCGATGCCGCCGCTCCAGTACAGATAGGGGTCGCTGGGCGTCCCGCTGAAGTCGCCGGGGCAGCCGTACAGGTATTCGCCGCTGCAGAGGCTCCGCGCGTTCGTCTGGGCATTGCGGAAGAGCTTGCCGACCTCCTCGCTGACCTCTCCGTCCATCACGGCGAAGGGTTTCCGCATCTTGCGGTGGTCCTCGTACTCCGCCCAGACCCAGACGGAGCCCTCCGCGGCCTTCAGGTCCTCACCCGGAGCGGTAAAGGAGGCCGTCACATGGAGGGTCGCCGGCTTCTCTCCCGGCTTCTCCGAAAGGTAAATATCCTGCCGGGCCGCGGTATAGCTCTGTCTGCCGTTGGCGTCCCCGCTGACCAGAAGACCCGTGCGGAGATTGCGGTTGCCGCCGGCGGCGACCGCTCCGTCCGCCGTCTCCGCACCGCCGAAATCGGGGGCTCCGGAGAGGGTCAGGAGGCTTTCGGCGGACAGATAGATGCCCGCGCCCTGTCCGTCAGGGCTGTCTGCCTTGATGGTGTTGCCGGTGATCGTGCCGCCGCTGAGGGCGAGGGTGCTGCCCGATGCCAGGGAGACCGCGCCGCCGTTGCCGGAAGCGCTGTTGCC
>JAEETX010000106.1 GCA_016286665.1 Oscillospiraceae bacterium | reverse complement strand
AAAAAGGCAAGGTTAAGATCGTTGCCGGTCTGACCCAGGAGGCTCTGGACGAGGGCTTCTCCGCTGCCGAGATCCTGAACACCGGCATGATCGGCGCCATGGCCGTTGTCGGTGAGAAGTTCAAGAACAACGAGATCTTTGTCCCCGAGATGCTGATCGCTGCCCGTGCCATGAAGAAGGGTGTCGAGGTCCTGACTCCCCATCTGAAGGCTGCCGGCACCGAGTCTAAGGGCAAGCTGATCCTCGGCACTGGCGCGGGCGACCTGCATGACATCGGCAAGAACCTGGTCGGCATGATGATCGAAGGCGCCGGCTTCGAGGTCATTGACCTTGGCGTCGACGTGCCCGCCGAGAAGTTCATCGAGTGCATGAAGGAGAACCCGGACTGCAAGATCGTTGCTCTGTCCGCTCTGCTCACCACCACCATGCCCGCCATCAAGGAAACCATCGACGCCATCGTGGCTTCCGGCCTGCGCGACACCGTGAAGATCATGATCGGTGGAGCCCCTGTTACCCAGGCGTTCGCTGACGAAGTCGGCGCCGACGGCTACTCCGAGGATGCCGCTTCCGCCGCTGAGCTGGCCAACAAGCTGAAGGCTGAGTGGGACGCTGCCTGAGTTACGGCAAAACAAAAAAGCATTGCCCTTTAGGGCTGAAAGGAAACCGACGGGGCGAAAGTCCCGTCGGTTTCCTTTTCGGATATTGAATTCGTTCTAAAATAATAAAAAGGAGTGTTCACCATGGCAGAAAAGAATTTCTTTGAGGTTTGGTCCAAGGAATCTCCCGAAACCATGAAGGGCTTCATGGATTTCACCGGCGGCCTGATGAAGAACAGCGGCCTGGATGAAAAGACCTTCCAGCTCATCTACATGGCCATCCAGGCTTCCCGCGGCGGCCTCGGCTCCGTGGCAGCCCACGCCGGCTTCGCCAAGAAGGCCGGCGCCACCCGCGACGAGGTCAAGGGCGCGATCCTGCTGACCCTGATGACCAACGGCATCAACGGCGTCGCCGACGCCCTGGCCCTGGCTCTGGATTCCTACGACAACACCCCGGTGTAAGTTTCTGAAAACATAATGCGCGTGCGGCAGAAACGCCGCACGCGCATTATTTATCGCTTTCTTTTTTCGCAGCTCCGGGTGCAGCCGTCACAGCCGCCGCAGCCGCCCTTGTGCTTTCCGGCTGACCGAATGGCCCCGACGATCGCCGCGATCAGCAGGACGGCGATCAGGATACTCACCGTGTTCATATGAGCAGTATGCCCACGGCGCGCACGATCAAACTGACGCACCAGGCGATCAGGCACTGGCCCAGCACCACGGCGGCGGACCACTTTGCCCCCAGCTCCCGGCGGATGGCGGCGACGGAGGCGACGCAGGGGGTGTAGAGCAGGCAGAAGCACAGCAGGGAAGCGGCGGACAGGGGCGTGAGCAGGCTGAGGATGCTGTCCCCGCTGCCCAGCAGCACGGAAAGGGTGGAAACCACGCTCTCCTTGGCGACGAAGCCGGCCACCAGCGCGGTGACGACCCGCCAGTCGCCGAAGCCGTGCAGCCGGAACACCGGCGCGATCAGCCCGGCGATCACCGAAAGGATGCTGTCCCTGGATGATTCCACCACGTTCAGGCGGAAGTCGAAGGTGTTGAGGAACCACACCGCGATGGAGGCAAGGAAGATGACCGTGAACGCCCGCTGCAGGAAATCCTTCGCCTTGTCCCAGAGGAGCAGCAGCACGTTTTTCGCGCCGGGCATCCGGTAGTTGGGCAGCTCCATGACGAAGGGGACCGCCTCGCCCCGGAAAACGGTGTTCTTGGAGATCAGCGCCGTCAGGATCGCCACGAGGATGCCCAGGAAATAGAGGCCCACCATGATCAAGCCCCGGTGGCTGGGGAAGAAGGCAGCGGTGAAGAACCCGTAGATGGGCAGCTTCGCCGTACAGCTCATGAAGGGCGTCAGCAGGATCGTCATCTTCCGGTCCCGCTCCGAGGGCAAAGTGCGGCTGGACATGACGCCGGGCACCGTGCAGCCGAAGCCGATCAGCATGGGCACGATGCTGCGGCCGGACAGGCCGATCTTGCGCAGCAGCTTATCCATGACAAAGGCGACGCGGGCCATATAGCCGCTGTCCTCCAGCAGGCTCAGGAAGAAGAACAGGATCACGATCAGGGGAATGAAGCTCAGCACGCTGCCCACGCCCTCGAAGACGCCCTCGATGATGAGAGAGTGGAGGACGGCGTTCACGTTCCAGGCCGTCAGCAGCCGGTCGACCTGGAGGGTCAGGGCGTCGATGCCCCTCTCCAGCAGGTCCTGGAAGAACGCCCCGATGACGCTGAAGGTGAGCCAGAAGACCAGGGCCATGATGGCGATGAAGGCGGGGATGGCGGTGAAGCGGCCGGTGAGGAGCTTATCCAGCTTCCGGCTGCGCTGCTGCTCCTTGCTGACGCCCGGCCGCAGCACCGTGCGGCTGCAAAGCTCGTGAATGAAGCTGAAACGCATGTCCGCGATGGCGGCGGCCCGGTCCAGGCCCCGTTCCTCCTCCATCTGGAGAAGGATGTGCTCCAGCGTTTCCTTTTCGTTCTGGCTGAGCTTCAGCGCCTCCAGCACCATGGGGTCGCCCTCGGCAAGCTTGCCCGCCGCAAAGCGAACGGGGATGCCCGCCTCCTCGGCGTGGTCCGCGATCAGGTGCATGATGCTGTGGAGACAGCGGTGCACCGCGCCGCCGTTGACATTCCGGTCGCAGAAATCCGTGCGCCCCGGCTTCTCCTGGTATTTTGCCACATGGAGGGCATGCTCCACCAGCTCGTCCACGCCCTCGTTCTTCGAGGCGGCGATGGGCACCACCGGGATGCCCAGGGCCTCCTCCATTTCGTTGATGTGGATGCTGCCGCCGTTGCCCCGCACCTCGTCCATCATGTTCAGGGCCAGCACCATGGGCACGTCCAGCTCCATGAGCTGCAGCGTCAGATAGAGGTTGCGCTCGATGTTGGTGGCGTCCACGATGTTGATGATGCCCGTGGGCTTTTCGTCCAGAATGAACTGGCGGGAGACGATCTCCTCCGCCGAATAGGGGGAGAGGGAATAGATGCCGGGCAGATCCGTGACCAGCGTCTCCGGATGCTCCCGGATGGCCCCGCTTTTCCGGTCCACCGTCACGCCGGGGAAATTGCCCACATGCTGATTGGAGCCGGTGAGCTGATTGAACAGCGTGGTCTTGCCACAGTTCTGGTTGCCCGCCAGGGCGAAGCTGAGGACGGTGCCCTTGGGCAGGGGATTCTCGCCGGCCTTGACGTGGTATTTGCCCCCTTCGCCGTAGCCGGGATGCTCCTGCCGCACGGCGTGAAGGGCGTATTCCGGATCGTCCGGGCCCGGTTTGGAAGCCGCTGCCGCCTCGATGCCGATCTTCTCCGCGTCGCTTTTCCGGAGCGTCAGGGAATAGCCGTGGATGAGCAGCTCCATGGGATCTCCCATGGGGGCGTACTGCACCAGCGTGACCTCCGCGCCGGGGATCACGCCCATATCCAGAAAATGCTGCCGCAGGGAGCCTTCGCCCCCCACAGCGGTGATGCGCGCCGTTTTTCCGACGCCCAGCTCGTTCAGCGTCATGCCGGCGACCTCCCCGTCTGCACAAATTGCCATAGGCTAACTCTGGAAGTAATCTTAGACTAACTGATAAGGAATGTCAAGAGAAGAACAGGGGCGGGAGGCATTTTTGCGCGCCTCCCGCCCCGACCGGTTTCAGTCCATCAGTCCGTATTTCACTTTGATCCGGTCCAGCTTTTCCAGCATGGGCTCCGCCGCCAGCCAGAGGAACAGCACCGTGGCCGCGGCGTGGATCAGGTCCACGGGGATGCCGGAGACATAATAGGTCAGCAGCAGCTTCCAGTTCAGGGTGTTGGCGTAGATGAGTGCGGCGGCGGGGTTCATGATGCCGCCGTAGATCACCACCGAAACGACGGCGCCGAAGATGCAGAGGGAGACCCGGCTGCGCCGCAGGAGCCCCTTGCGGAACAGCACCCCCGCCAGGAAGCCGATGATCCCCGCGGAGAACATCTGCCAGGGCGTCCAGGGCCCCTGGCCGAAAAGCACGTTGGAGGCCACCATGGTCATCGCCCCCACCAGGAAGCCGGTCTCGCCCCCGAAGGCGACGCCGGCGATGATGACCAGGGCCAGCACCGGCTTGAAGGCGGGCACCATGAAGAACGCCGCCCGCCCCGCCACGCCGATGGCGCAGAGCACGGCGATGACCGTCAGCTCCCGGGCCTGGGGCTTCCGGCCCTCGAAGATCAGGAAGAAGGGGAGCATGGTCTCCAGCAGGATCAGCATGGCGATGAAATAGTATTTCCGTCCCCCCAGATAATATACCCCGATGAAGATCGTCAGGGGGATGAGCAGCAGGATGGAGATTGCGGCGGCAGCGGTCCGCTTGGAAAGCTTTCGCTGCTCCCGCGGCGTCTGGACGCGCGCCGGCGGCGGCGCTTTGCGCGCCAGAGAGAAGGCGCAGACCAGCAGGCAGACCACCAGCAGCAGATAGAGGGGCAGGTCGTTCAGCGCCGCGTTCGTGAGGCCGTTTTCGTTGATGAGGGCCGTCAGGTCCTGGCGGGAAACGGTATAGACAAAGAGGACGGCTGCGCCCAGGCCGCTGAGGACGGCCAGAAGGATGCGCCAGAGGGGCAGCCGCTTCGGCTTGAAATTCGCGCTGTCCTCCGCCGGCTCCGGCAGGGGCGGCGCTTCCTCCGGCAGCGCCGGCTCCGGCGGCAGGGCGCCGCCGCAGGCGGTCATCACGTCCCGGGGCGTCACCGCGTCGGGAAGCAGCCCGCGGGACATGCGGTTGGCGGAGGTGGTATAGAAGCTGTTGCCGGAGAAGAACTGCCGGGGCCGCCCCTCGGAGACGATATTCCCGTCGAAGAACAGGGCGCAGCGGTCGGCATATTCCGCGCAGAATTCCACGTCGTGGCTCACCATGAAGACGGTGACGCCGCGGCGCCGCAGGGTCCGAAGGATCACGGCGAAGACCTGCTTGAATTCCGCGTCCAGTCCCTTGGTGGGCTCGTCCAGCAGCAGGACCTCCGGTTCCAGCAGCAGCACCTTCGCCAGGGCGGCGCGCTGCTGCTCGCCGCCGGAGAGGTCGTAGGGGTGCCGGTCCAGCAGCTCCTCCAGGCGGCAGAGCTGCACCGCCCGCGCCACGCGGCTTTCCTGGAGCGCCTTGTCCACCCTGCGGTCCCGGAAGATTTCGAACAGGTCTTCCCGCACGGTCTTTTTCACAAAAAGCGTCTGGGGGTTCTGAGGGAGCGTCCCCACCCGGCCGTGGACATGCACCTCGCCCCGATAGGGCTTGCGGAGCCCGCCCACGATGGACAGGGTGGTGGTCTTGCCGGTGCCGTTGCCCCCCAGCAGGGCGAGGAATTCTCCCTTTTTGACCGACAGGGTCACGCCCTTCACCACATCGGGGAGGTCTTTGTCATACTTGAACCAGACGTCCTCCAGCTCCACGGCGCTTTCCCCGGAGAGGCCGGGGATGCGTTCCTCCGGCAGAGGACCCAGGGGATGCCGGGCGGCATAGTCCCGGAGCCAGGTGCGCCCGTCCCGCACGGTGACGGGGCAGGGGGCGTCGTCCCCCGCCGAGGCCCAGACGCGCATGGCGGTGGGCATGGCGAGGAACATGCCGTGGCCGCTGCCCCGCAGGAGCTGGCCCACCTCCGCCGGCGTGCCGTCGGCGATGAGCCTTCCCCGATCCATGACCAGCACCCGGTCGGAAAGGGGGAAGGCTTCCTCCAGGCGGTGCTCCGTCAGGATCACCGTGGTGCCCAGCTCCCGGTTCACCTTTCCCACGGTGGCGAGGAAATCGGAGGCGGCGATGGGGTCCAGCTGGCTGGTAGGCTCGTCCAGGATGAGGACGGAGGGATGCATGGCCATGATGGAGGCCAGATTCAGCAGCTGCTTCTGCCCGCCGGACAGCTCCGTGACGTTTTTGTAAAACCAGTTCTGAATGCCGAAGAAGGAGGCCATTTCCGCCACTCGGCTGCGGATGGTCGGGGTATCGTAGCCCAGGCTCTCCAGCCCGAAGGCCAGCTCGTGCCAGACCTTGTCCGTGACGATCTGGTTTTCCGGGGATTGCAGCACGAAGCCGATGCGCTCGCTCTGGGCGCGCTGGCCGACCTCGTCCAGCGGCGTCCCTTCAAAGAGGATCGTGCCCCGCCGGTCCCCCGCAGGGGCCAGCACGGTTTTCAGCTGCCGCAGCAGGGTGCTTTTCCCGCAGCCGGAGGGGCCGCAGAGGGTGAGGAACTGCCCGGCGGGGACGGAGAAGCTCAGCTCCCGCAGGGTGTCCTGCCGCTGCTCCGGATAGGCGAAGCTCAGACCGCGGATCTCAAATGTTTCCATTTGCGGTCCTCCCTTCCGTTCAGGATCAGCGGGGTCAGGCAAAGGGCCAGGTAGACGAGCAGGAAGCTCAGGGGCAGGGGAGAGAGGGAAACGCCCTTCATGGTGGGATAGTAGCGATAGTCAAAGCCGCCGCCGATCCAGCCGAAGACGGTGTACCAGCAGCAGAAGCCCAGCCAGAGCATGGCGCTCCTGTCCCGGCTGTCGAAGCGGTAGATGGAAAAGGCGCTGCGGCCCGGCAGCCCGTAGCCCCGGGAGCGCATGCTGTCCGCCGTCTCGATGGCGTTCTCCAGGCTCCAGGTCACCATGATGGAGAGGATGGTGATGCCGTGCTTCATGCGCTGGAGGATGCCGCCGTCGGAGAGGTCCCGCCCGATGCACTGCTGGGCCTGGCGCACGGTCTTCATCTGGGCGTTGAAGCGGGGCACGAAGCGCAGGGTCATGCTCAGCACCAGGCTCAGGGCGGGGATGAGGCGGCCGAAAAGATAGACGAACTTGTCCGAGGTCATGACCTCGTTGTAGCAGCTGAACCACTGGACGACCCCGGCCAGCATGAGGGCGGCGGCGACGCCGTAGATCATGCTCTCCAGCGTCAGGGGGTTGCCCGACGGCAGATAGGCCAGGATCGTGGCCCCCTCATGGTTGAAGGCGGGGTTCAGCACCGCCGAGAGCAGCATCATGGGCAGCAAAAAGCGGAGGGAGAAGCGAAGCCCCTTCCTCCCCTTGAGGTAGATGTTATAGGCGGTGGCGCTGCCCAGAGAGATCAGCAGGCACGCCGGATGCATCAAGCACATCCCGAAGACCAGCACCATGGCGAAATAGAGGAAATTCACCAGGGGGTGGTAGCCGGAGAAGGTATCACGGTTCATCAAATCGGACGATCCTTTTCAGTAATCCGGGGGCGCAGGCTTTGCGCTTTCCCCGCGCTTATTCGCCGGGCTCGGTCATGGAGTTGTCCCCCACGTCGGCGCCCAGGTCGCAGGTATAGACCCACTCGATCACGTCGCCGTCCTTGAGGGCGTAGCGGGCGCAGCCGTAGTTGGGGAACCAGCCGTTGACGGAATACATCCATCCGCTGAGGTCGCCCACGTCCCGTTCATAGAGATTGCCGATCCCCTCGATATAGGCGCTGTTGTAGATGGGGGCGTTGGAGAATTCCATGTGGATCTTTTTCTGGCGGCAGGTGCGCTGCAAAACATTGAAAACGCTTTCGCCGCCGTAGAAGACCACCTCCGTGGGCTCCAGCAGCCAGCCGTCCTCCGGCACCAGCTCCCGCTTCTCCGCTTTGCACTTCTCCATATTATCCAGGATCACGGCGCAGGAGATGGAGATGGTGCAGTGGAATTCCTCGTCGCCGATCTCCGCGTCCTCCGGCTCCACCGGCGCGGGCCTGTCCTCCGCCGGCGGGGCCGTGATTTCCGGCGTGGCCGCAGGCGCGGGCGTGGCCGCCGGCTCCGGCGAG
>JAEETX010000105.1 GCA_016286665.1 Oscillospiraceae bacterium | reverse complement strand
ACAAAATCAGAAATGCCTTCTGATTTTGCAAGGATATTACGTGAGGGGGGATTCCCGGCCCCCCTCACGGTTCCCCCATGCATGTCGAACCTCTGCCGATAGGTTTGTCTACAGTCTGAGGGGCTGCCGCAAGCCGCGGCAGCCCCTCAGGGGTATCTCTGCGGGTTTACCAGGGGGTGGGGACGCCGTCCACGTAGTGCCAGAAGTCCCCCTCGCCGGAGGGGGCGCTGTCGCTGTAGAAGTATTTCTTCGCGTCCCGGAAATAGAAGTCGTACTTGTTTTCAAAGGTGATGGCGTCCCACTGTGCCTGGGTGCCGCCAAAATAGACGGCGGTCATGGCCCGGGTATCATCGAAGGCGGCGTCCTTAATGAGGGTGACGGAGGCGGGGATGACCACGTATTCCAGGGTCTGTACGCCGTAAAACACGTCTTCATCAATGACGGTGATGCCCTCGGGGAAGATGAAGCTCTTCAGGCTGCTGTAGCGGAACGCGCCCCGGCCGATGCTCTGGACGCTGGAGGGGACGGTGATCTGCGTCAGCGCTTCGCACCAGTGGAAGGCGTAGCCGTCGATGCGCAGGACGCTGTCCGGAATGGATATCTCGGTCAACTTCGGATAGCCGTAGAAGGCGTCCTCCGCGATCTCCACCACGGGCTTGCCCTTGTAGCTGGCTTCAATGACGACGCTGGTTTCGGAGGAGCTTTCGGCGCCCTTCACGCTGTAGCCGGAGCCGTCCTCCAGGAGGGTATACACCAGCCCGCTTGCGGCTTCCTTGTCGTCCTTTTTGTCATCCTTCTTGTCGTCGGGCTTCTGGGTGCTCTTGGGGGTCGAGGCCGCGGGGGTGCTCTTGGCGCCGTCGTCCTTCTTCGTGTCGCCGCCCTTTTCTCCGCAGGCGGCGAAGCTGAGGACGATCAGCAGGGCGAGGGCGAATGTGATGATCCTTTTCATGAGTAACCTCCTTGTCGGTCATGCTTCTTCTGCCGATTATTATATTAAATACAATGGGGACCTTTGTCAAGGCAAGTCACACGTCCCGGAACTGCTTCTCCTGCAGCACCTTCTCTCCCAGGCGGTTGGCCCAGCCCTCGCAGTAGAGGCGGGAGTAGGGGATACCCTTCCTCCGGCGCAGGCGCTGGAGGGGGGGCAGGTTGCACCAGAGCATACTGGGCAGGCCGACGGCCAGGCTCCATACCGGCCCCAGGATGAGGCTCTGGATCGTGTGGCCGTATTCGTGGATGAGGAGGTCGTGCTCCGCCTCCCGGCTCAGGGGCTCCGTCAGGAAAATGAAGCAGCCGAAGGTCCAGCCCCCGCTGAAATGCTTTCGGTGCACGCGGGTGAGGATGGCCCCGTGGTAGAGGCTGTGCTTCTTCCTGAGGCAGCAGAGGAACCAGAAGCACCCCGCCAGGTTCTGCAGGATGCCCCAGGTGAATTGCAGGAGATAATACAGCGGCAGCTTCATTGTGTTCCTCCGCGCTTGCAATCGGTACGGAAATATCGTATCATAAACGGAGAGAAAATCAACAGAGGGAAGGTGAAAAACTTGGACCAGATCCAATTCCCGGACTTCATGAGCGAGGAAAACATGCGGAAGATGGACCGGCAGGAGCTGGTGAACCTCTTTCTCATGATGGGCCAGGCCATGCTGCCCAATGCCGGGAACCAGCCGGACCCCCTGACGATCCCGGTGGCGGGGCAGCGCATGGAGGTGCCCACTCGGGCGGGGAACATCCGGGCGATCTTCTACAAGGCGAAAAAGGACGTTGCCCCGGTGTATTTCGACATGCACGGCGGCGGCTTTGTGGGGGGAAACTGCGAGGATACGGATTTCTGGTGCGCCCTCCTGCGGGATCAGCTGGACATCCACGTGGTGAACCTGAATTACCGCAAGGCGCCCCAGTTCCCCTGGCCCACGGCCTCCAACGACGCCTTTGACGCGGTGCGCTGGTTTGTGGACCATGCGGCGGAATTCGGCCTGGACACGGACAAAATGGCCATCGGCGGCCACTCCGCCGGGGGCAACCTGGCGGCGGTGACGTGCCTGCGCAGCGTTTTGGAGGACGCGCCCTTCCGCTTCCGGCTCCAGGTGCTGGATTATCCGCCCCTGGACCTGAAGACCTGCGCCTTCGACAAATGCAGCCACCCTCTGGGCATCCCGCCCCAGATCGCCATGATGTTCGACGCCTGCTATATCGCCCCCGGCCAGGGGGACGACCCGCTGGTGAGCCCCGCCGTGGCGGAGCCGGAGCTGCTGGTGGGGCAGCCCCCCGCCTGCATCATCACCGCGGAATACGATTCTCTCAGGGACGAGGCGGAGCTTTACGGGCGTAAGCTCATCGCCGCCGGTGTGCCCGTGTACAGCCGCCGTTTCCTCGGCTCGGCCCACGGCTTCACCATGACCCTGGGAGGGAGAGACCCCATGATGTCGGAGGACCCCAATGCAAAGGCGGCCTGCGGCATGATGATGGACGCCCTGTGGTATGCGCTGACATGAAATACAGATACGAGACCCATATGCACACCGCCGAGGGCAGCCGCTGCGCCCGGGCCACGGCGGAGGAACAGGTGCGCTTTTACATCGACCGGGGCTTTGACGGCGTCTGCGTCACGGATCACTTCCTGGGGGGGAACACCACCGTCCCGCCCCAGCTCGGCTGGCGCAAAAAGATCGAAATGTACTGCCGCAGCTATGAGCTGGCGGCGGAGGCGGGGGAGAAGCTGGGCCTCAAGGTCTTCTTCGGCTGGGAATACGCCGACCAGGGCAGCGACTTCCTCACCTACGGGCTCAGCAAGGCCTGGCTCCTGGAGATGGAGGGCCTGCTGAGCATGACCATCACGGAATACCTGGATTTCGTCCGGTCCCAGGGGGCCTTCGTGGCTCACGCCCACCCCTTCCGGGAGGACTTTTACATCCCCAGGATCCAGCTCATGCCCCGGCAGGTGGACGCGGTGGAGACGGTGAACGCCAACCGCAAGGACTTCGAGAACGAGCGGGCGGCGGAGTATGCCCGGAACTACGGCCTCCCGGCCATCTACGGCAGCGACAACCACCATGCGTCGAAGCAGAAGCGCCTCTGCGGCATCGAGACGGAGACGCCCGTCGCCGACGGCGAGGATTTCCTCCGGGTGCTGAAAAGCGGGGCATACCGCTGCTTCGACACGGCGGCGGAATCGTGAGACGGGGAACAAAGGGGGCGCTGCAAAGGCAGCGCCCCCAGTGAAATGCCCGCTTTGCGGGCGTGAAATCCCGCTTTGCGGGGTGATATACGGCCTTCGGCCGTGTGATATCGTGCCCTTTGGGCACGGCAAAGGGGGACGCTGCATTTTGCAGCGCCCCCAGTGATATACCCGCTTCGCGGGCGTGAAATCCCGCTTCGCGGGGTGAAATACGGCCTGCGGCCGTGTGATATCGTGCCCTTTGGGCACGGTTAAGGTATCCCCTTCGGGGATGATTGAAATTGGAGACTGGCGCGGGTTCGTTTTGCAGCGCGTGCTTAAAACCGGTCCTTCAAGTCCACGCTCCGGTAGCCCTCCGGGAAGGCGTCCACGGCGTTGCCCACGATGGTGTATTCCTTGTCGCCGCCGGTGAAGGCGTTTTCCAGCGCCGCGTATTTCTGCGGCTCCCAGAAGGGGGTGGCGCTGTCCCCCAGGAGACCGGTGGTGTCCCCGTGGGTCCAGGTGTAGGTCACGTTCAGCTCCTTGAGGTTCTCCCTGGCATGCTTCAGTATGCCCTCCATGGCGGCCTTCAGCACGAAGTGGGTGGTCATGAAGCGGAAGCCCAGGGCCTGGGCCTGGAGGTTGGTGATCTCCGGCACGCCGCCGGGGGCCTTCACGTCGGGATAGGCCTTCCAGCCGGGCACGTGATCGGCCACGTAGACCGCGTCCTCATAGCTGGAGAGCTTCACCAGCATGGTGAGCTCCGCCCCCAGCTCGTGGCAGCGCTTCAGGCGTTCGCAGCCCTCCTCCAGCTGGGTCCCGGGGTCGGCGTTGGTGCGTGCGATGAGCATGGTATCCGTCCCCTCCAGGGCGTCCAGCGCCGCCCGGACCTTGGCGTAATACTGCTCCCGGGGCATGAGGCCCGTGGTCTCCTCCATATCCCCGGCGTCCTCCAGCTGCACCGCGGCGGCACCCAGCCGGGCCAGGCGCTTGCAGGTGCGGTACACCGCCAAAGGACCGCCGAAGCCGTCCTCGATATCCACCGCCAGGGGCAGGGAGCAGGTGGCGGTGATGCGCCCCACCATCCATTCCAGGTCGCTGAGGCCGCTGAAGCCGTAGTCCACCACTCCCGCGCCCGCCAGGGAATACTCCCCGGAGGAGAACATCAGCGCCTCATAGCCCGCCATCTCCATGGCCCGCGCCGAGGAACAGTCATAGACGCAGGGGGCGAAAATGCACTTGTCCGTTTCCTGCATCAGTTGTCTCAGTGTCTTTCTCATAGCTGACCTCACATTCCCATCTCCGCGAAGGTTTCCTCCGCGGCCCGCCGGATGATCCGGCATTTTTCTTCCTCCAGAACCGTCATCGTCTCCGCCTCCCGGATGCCCTGCGTTTCCGGGTCGAAGAAGTCGCAGCCGGCAGCGGGCAGGTCCAGGCAGCTGCGGCCGCTGAGGAGGCGGCAGTGGGTGACGGCGATCAGATAGTCCCCGTAGACGGAGGCATGCTCCCCGTCGGCAAAGTAGAGGGGGAATTCCGGGTCTGCGGCCAGCACGCGCTGCCACACCAGCCCCACGGGTGAGAGGCAGGCCCCGGTTTCTTCGCAGAGGCGGCGATGGAATTCGTTCATCTTCCCCTGGTTTTCCGGGTGGGCCTTTTCCGCCCAGGTGAGGGCGAAGACGGGCCTTGCGCCGCCCTTTTTCGCCAGCTCCGCCAGCCGTTTTCCCGCCTCGAATTCCTCCTCGCTGCCGGCGAAGGGGTGGGCGCACTGCTGGAACACGGCGACGTCGAAGCCGCCGAACAGCAGGTCGAAGCGCAGTTCAAAATACTCCTTCCAATGCCAGCTGAAGGACTTGCCCCCGTGGCAGAGCATGAGGGGCCTGGCCTTTTCTCCGGTCTGCGCCTCCCACAGCCTGCCGAAGGTCCGGGGCATGTCGTTGAAAAAGGTGTGGCTGTTGCCCGTGAACAGGATGTCCATTCCGCTGCCTCCCTTGTCCCTTTTCTTTTGGAAACTTCTCCTAGAGCGTGTTCACACTAACGGAAATGAGCTGGTTTTGAGGCGGCTTTTCGTCAGGCGAGGCGCATTTCCGCAGCCATACTCTGTGTATTCCAAGGAAATGCAACGAAGCATGGCGGAAAGCAGGCCAAAAACCCAGCCATTGAGCGGTAGTGTGAACACGCTCTAGTATAGCAGATTTCCCGGCGGCTTTCCAGTCCATTTGACAGGCGGCGCGGATTATGCTAAGTTGAAATGAGAAAAACAAAAGGACTGGAGATACCCGGTATGAAATGCGAGCTTTGCTTCGGAGAGTTGGACGCCGAAACCCTGCGCTGCCCTTCCTGCGGCGCGAAATACACGCCGGTCTGCGTGAACTGCGGCCGGGCCCTGGCGCCGGGGGAGACCCTGTGCCCTGCCTGCGGCGGGGAAGGACTGCCCGGCCTGGATATGACCCGACAGGGGCTGACGGAAGCGGGGATCAAATGCTTCATGCCCTATGCCGGGGACCGGGTCTACGACATCTACTTCGGCGGCAACCACGACGGCGGCGGCTGGGAATTCCACAACCTGCGGGGTTATGTGCGCGAGCCGCCCCAGCCTAGGGTGGTGCTGCCCGCCCTGGTGGAGGGCAGGCCCATCTACGGCATCTGGAACGAGTTTTTCTGCGTGGGGGATGAATTCGTGCCCGAAAAGCAGGAGGCGGCCTTTGCCCGCATGATGCAGATCAGGGAGATCGTGGTCTCCAACGGCGTCCGGGAGGCCTTCACCTATGCCTTCTTCAACTGCGCGGGGCTGGAGACCCTGGAGCTGCCCAGGAGCATGGTGAGCATGAAATATGATTTCTACGACCTGTTCATGGACGGGGAGGAGGTCATGGGCAACGGGGTGAAGAAAACGCCCGTCACCATCCGCTACCGGGGCACGGAGGAGGACTGGCGCAGGGTGGCGGTCACCAGCCGTTTTCAGGACTATGTGGCCATGGGCTGCATCAAAATGGAGTATTTGGGCCGTTAAGGTATCGCCGCAGGCGATACCTTAACCGTGCCCGAAGGGCGCGATTTCACACGGCCTTCAGGCCGTATTTCACCCCGCGCAGCGGGATTTCACACCCGCAAAGCGGGTATTTCACCGGGGCGCGCTGCATGCTGCAGCGTACCCCAACGCACGCCCTCGGAGAGGGAGCCAAAGAGGTAGAGATATAGAAAAACACAGCGGACTTTCGCCCGCTGTGTTTTTATACTTGGGATCACCGCAAAGGATCAGGCATTGGCCATGTACTCGTCGTAGGTCTCCTGATAGATCTCGCGGATGCGGTCCTGGCCGAGAGAGCTCAGCTGCGCCTGGAAGTTATCCCACTCGGTGAAGGGCAGGTCGCCCAGCAGGAACAGCACGTAGTTCTCGGAGAAGTAGGTGTTGACGTCGGCCCGCAGGTTAGAGACTTCGGAGGAATCCTCGTCGGAGAGCTTGCAGGCGGCGGGGAAGTTGTAAGCGCCGTCGTAGTAATCCAGGGCCTCGTTCCAGACCTCGAAGAAGTGCAGGAGACGCTCGCCGCCGGGATACTTGTAGTTACGGGTCCAGCAGTTCATGCCGCAGTCCATGGGGTTCTGCAGGTAGGCCATGGTGGCCCAGGCGGAGCCCAGCTCGAAGCCGGTGATGATCTCGTTCCACTCGCGGTCGCCGTTCTCGTTGTAGTTCCAGTAGGTGCCCTCGGGACCGTAGTTGCGCCAGTCAGCGCCGAAGGGAGAATAGGCCCAGTCAAGCCAGGTGACGACCAGGGGGATGTTCTCGCAGCGGTAGGCCACGGAGCCGCCGGTGCCGCCGAACTCGTCGGGGTCCAGATGCCAGTGGATGACGTCGCCGCGGTTGCGGACCAGGATGTGCTGCACGTCAAAGCGCGCTTCGGGATTCACGCAGCTGCTCTCGGTGCCGGCAACTTCGCCGGGGTTGAAGAAGGCGCAGCAGACGTTGCCGTTGGTGACGTCGGCAGTGATGTCCTCCAGGCCGCTCAGGGACTGGAAGTAGGGGCTCATGATGCCGTCGTCGAACCAGCCCTTCAGGTACTGCATCAGCTCCAGGTCGTCGGGGGTGGTGCCGTTGAAGTAGACGGTGCCGTCAATGACCCGGGGGTAGGAGGGGCCGGCGGCGGAGGGGCAGGTGTTGAAGGCGTTCCAGACGATGGCGTTGGCGTCGATGTTGGAATAGATCTGCAGAGGATACTCGCAGTTCTCGAAGCCGGCGGTCTTGACGGCCATCAGCACGTCGTGCCACTCGTCGAAGGTGCGGTAGTCATAGGCGTTCAGACCCAGCTTATCCAGCCAGTCGCCGCGCATGAAGTAGCCGGTGGTCATACAGGGCTCGTCATAGAAATCCACGAAGCCGGACCACTTGGTGGTGGTGGGGGTGTTGACGTTGCCCCACATGGCGTCGATGAACTTCCACTTCTTCGCCTGGTAGGTGTAGTTGGGGGCGTAGGCGCGCCAGTCAAAGTGGTTGATGACGATCTCTTCCTCGATGGCCTCGGCCAGGGAGGAGCCCTGATGGTAGGCGTAGAAGCCGGCGGTGATGTCGCACAGCTCGTCGGAGGCTTCCATGACGGACAGAGTCTCGCTGAAGGAAGCGGAGGCGATGACGTTGTACTCCATATGGACGCCGGTCAGCTCTTCCATGCCGGCATACATGGGCAGGTCGCCCATGCCGCCCTCGGGCAGGTACTGGGGAGTGAAGCTGAGGGTCATGTTGGTGAAGACTTCGTCGGTG
>JAEETX010000026.1 GCA_016286665.1 Oscillospiraceae bacterium | reverse complement strand
CCGGTGGAAGCATGTTATAATGGAAAAAATAAAACCAGAAAGGAAGACAAAACCATGGCAGACGAAAAGTTCGACCCCACCAAGATGCCGCCCTTCGATCCCTCGAAGATGCCGGCCTTTGATCCCTCCAAGCTGCCGGAGGGCTTCGACCCCTCCAAGATGCCCAAGTTCGACCCCTCCAAGATGCCCCCCATGCCCAAGATGGAGGAGCCCGAAACGAATACCACCGAGGACGAGAACATCCTGAAGCAGGAGGACCCCAAGCGCTGGCTGCGTCAGCCCCCCAAGAAGATGCGGGGCGATATGCGCATGGCCATGGCTTACGGCCGCGAGGCGGAGAAGTATAAATGCACCTGCTGGAACAAGGGATGTCCCTTCTACGGCAACTGCCGCAAGTGCATCGTGTTCCATATGGCCCTGAAGCAGATCCCCACCTGCCAGCGGGATATGGTCGTGGAGATGCTCAAGGACGGCACTCTCGTGGAAGAGATGTACGTCAACGATCCGGTTCCTCCCAAGGAGTAAGCACAGAGGATATCGCTGCGCGGAGCTTCGGCTCCGCGCAGCTTTTCTATTTCCGCCCCGTGCGCCGCTTCAGGAAGCGGCGGAGACGCACGATCCTGCCGGAAATGTTTTGGCGGGTGCAGCCCAGCTTCCGGGCGATCTCCGGCTGGCTGAGGCCGTCGAAGACATAGAGGGTGAGGATTTCCAGCATATCGGGCTTCAGTTCCCGCAGCGCCTGCAGCAGCGCCGGGTCTTCGATCTCCTGCAGCCAGTCCATCCGGCCGCTGAGGGGGATGTCCGAGCCGTCGTATGCGGGCTCCGGCACCTGCTCCAGAGAGCCCGAGACGGGGCTGCACGCCTGCATGTGGCGGTAAAACCGCCGGTCGCTGCGCAGCACCTCCCGGTCAAAGGCGGCGATTTCGGCGATCTGCTCCTCCGTCATGCCCGCGGCGCGGTATTCCTCCGCCATGCGCTGTTCCTCGGCCGTCAGCTTCTTTACGGCGCTTCCGTTGTGCCAGTACAAATCATTTCTCCTTTCCCCATGCCCCCGGAAAACAAAAAGCCGCCCGATCCGCAAGGCGGCTGCACCTGCCCGGAGGGGCAGGGGACCGTGAAAACGCACGGTCCGGGCCTTGCAGATCAGGCGGCACATGGGAGACGATGCCGTTTAGGGCAGCTCCGGGGCACAGGCCTGATTGATCTCTATGGGTGCGTCGTATTCTGCAGCGCACCCGTCTTTTTCCTTACGATCTTACCCGGCGAAAACTCACCGGCGGGAAAAGCACCTCCTCGCCGCAGTTGGGGCATTTCACGCAGCAGGAGCCGTGGCTGCCCCGGTAAAGGATTTCCACCTTGTGGTCGCAGAAGGGGCAGATGCGGGCCAGGGTGTACTGCCCGGCCCACTGCTTTTTCAGCTCGCTCTGCTGGGCCTGTGCTCTGGCGTAGCGCTGGGGGTCCCCCTCTCTCGCGTTGTATCTCGGCATCTTTCATCCTCCCATTCTCCCGCGCCGGGCACGAGGACCGGCGTGGGTCTCAGTATCCAGCCCTGACGGAGCTCCGTCAGCCCCAGGCCTTCCATGCGGATCGCCAGCGCCTGCCGGGAGACGCCCAGGGTTTCCGCAAGGCGGCAGAACGCTTCCCACCGATCCGGGTCCAGCCGCCGGTCCGGCAGGGGACCGGAGCGCCAGATGCAGGCCGCGAGGCGCCTGCGCAGCAGGCTCCGGGGCATCAGCAGGGCGGAGGCCAGGCGGTTTGCCGGAGCCTCGCCCCCCAGGCCCAGCAGCCGGTGGCCCACCTCGTGCATCAGGGTGAAGTTCCGCCGCCCCGGCGTGACCCAGGGGCTCAGCAGCCCCCGCTCCAGCAGGATGGTCCGCCCGTCCAGGGCGTACCAGCGCAGGCCGTCCTCCAGCACCGGAACGGCCACCGGGGCCGGGGCCGTGAGCCCCAGGATGCTGCCGTCCCGGCTCAGGCGGCGGTAGACCACCTTCAGCCCCAGCAGTTTTTCCGCCAGCAGCGTCGGGTCCACCCGCAGCCCGTCCGCTTCCGGCAGGACCTCGTAAGCGGCATAGACCCGATCCGCCAGGGCTTCCAATTCCTCCGGATGCAATCCTCGACCTCCTGAAGCATTCCCCGGTTCCTTCCGGGCGACGGTAGAATACAACCCGGAATCGGGTTTGTAAAGTGCGCAATTGCACACTTAATACGGGTTATTTTGCTTGACAAGGGGCAGATAAGCGGGTACAATGCCGTTATGAAAGAATCATAAAAGGAGGCGCGCAGCATGGCAAAGCCCGGAAAAAACGGCAGTCCCATCCACGTCCTTCACGCCCGGCCTTACGACGCGGGGGAGGCATATGAGCGCAACGACCTGGGAAAGAAGCTGGCCGCGGCGAGGCGTCTGCGGGGGCTCAGCCAGGGGGAAGCGGCTTCCCGCCTGGCTGCCTTCGGCATCCGCATCGGCCTCCGGGGCTATGCCAAGTGGGAAACGGGGGAGACGGTGCCCAACGCCTATCAGCTCCTGGCTCTCTGCCGCGCCCTGGAACCGGCGGAAGGGCCCGCCTGGCTCTTCGGAGAAGAAGCGCTCAATGCCGAGGGGCAGAAAAAGCTCATGCAGTACCGGGAGGACCTGATCGCCTCCGGGCGCTATAAGCCCGCCGCCCTGGCGGAGAACAACGCCGTGGTCTGGCGGGAGGCCCTGTTCAGCCGCCTGCGGCCCAGCGCCGGGCCGGGCAATTTCCTGGAGGAGGAGAACTTTGAAAAACGGCTCTTTCCCGCCTCCTCCATCCCCCAGGGGGCGGATTTCGCCGTCTGCGTGGACGGGGACAGCATGGAGCCCGTCTATCGGGACGGGCAGCTGCTTTGGATCCGCCGCTGCCACCGCCTCCGGGCGGGGGAGGTGGGTCTTTTGTACTACGACGGCAACAGCTATATCAAGGTCTATGGGGAACAGCCGCCGGGCGAAGAACTCCTTCCCTGGTTCACCGATTCCGAGGGACAGGTCTTTCCCCAGCCGGTGCTGATCTCCTATAACCGGGAGAAGTATCCCCCCGTCCCCGTTCATCCGGAGAAGGGCTTCGCCGTCATCGGAAAGGTGCTGTGACCATGGACGATCTGGACCTGAACGCTCTGGCGCGGATCGAGGGCATGCTGAAAGCCCGGGGCTGGAGCCTGCCGGAGCTCAGCCGCCGCAGCGGCATCAGCCTGAGCACCCTGCGCTCGTCCCGCAAGCGGGGCAGCCGTCTCTGCCTCAGCTCTCTCAAGTGCATCTGCGGCGCTTTCGGCATCACCCTGTCGGAATTCGTCGCGGAGCTGGAAAAAGGGGAGTGATCTTCCCCGTTTTCCCAGGGAGAATCTCTCCCTTTCTCCGGAAAATGCAAAAAACCCTATGGCGTTTTTCCCTGTTTTGTTATACAATGAAAAATGGTATTTTCCGCCGAAGTCTTTCGGCGGAGAGAAAGGGAAGAATGCGTTGAAATTCCGTTTTGGAAAAAAAGACATCCTGACGATCCCCAATCTGCTGAGCCTGTTCCGCATCCTGCTGATCCCGCAGATCGTCTGGCTCTATGCGGCGGCAGGCAAGGACACTGCCGCCCTGATCGCGGTGGCCGTGTCCGCCGTCACCGACGTGGCGGACGGGTTCATCGCCCGGCATTTCCATATGGTCTCCGAATTGGGCAAGGTGCTGGATCCCATCGCGGACAAGCTGACCCAGGCGGCCCTGCTGATCTGCTTGGCCTTCCGCTATCCGGTCCTCTATTGGGTCTTTGCCCTTTTCGCCCTGAAGGAGATCCTTCAGGGCCTCCTGGGTCTGGCGGTGGTGAAGGCCACGGGAAAAATGCAGTTTGCCCGCTGGTATGGGAAGCTCAGCACCGTCGTCTTCTATTCCACCATGTTCCTGCTCCTCCTGCCGGTGGAGCTGCCGGAGACTCTGGTGCGTATTCTGATCCTCCTGTGCACCGCAGCCCTCATGCTGGCCATGATCTGCTACACGAGGGATTATCTCGCCATCGTGTGGAACGCCCTGTTCCCCGGCAGCAGCCGGCGCAGCCTGGGGGTGCGGCTTTTCATGCTCTTTATGTGGATCGCGGCGGTGATCTTCTTCTGGCTCCATCGGGACTGCGTCAGCGTCGAGGGCACCCTGCGCATCCTCCCCCGGAGCATGATCCTGGCGGTGCTGCTGATGCTGGGCCTCTTTGCCCTGAAAAGCTTCAGCGTGGTCATCCACGCGGGGCTCCTCTATGCCGTCAGCGGCATCCTGTTCCCCCTGCCTCTGGCCATCGGGGTGAACGTGCTGGGCACCCTGCTCATGGCCGGGCTCAGCTACGGCTTCGGCAAGCAGCTGGGGGGCGGGAACATCGACGCCATCGTGGAATCCCATCGCAACGCCGTGGTGCTGCGGAAGCTGCAGCGGGAAAACGCCTTTGTCTTCACCGCCGTCACCCGCCTCATCAATCTCCTGCCCTTCGATGTCATCAGCGCCTATTTCGGCGCGACGCAGACCCCCCTCGCACCCTATCTGCTGGGCAGCGCGGCGGGCATGGCGGCCGCCTGCGTGCTTTTCCCCCTCATGGGGGCCTACATCGTCGACGTAGGAAGCCCCCGCTTCATCGTCTCCGCCGTTCTGGAGGCGGTGATCCTCCTGGCAAGCCTGCTGACCCTGCTGGCGGTGCGCAGCCGCTTCAGCGCCGGCAGCGCGGGAGCCGGAGAGACCGGAGAAGCCGAATAAGCGACATAAACCCACGACTGGAGAAACAGAGAATGCCCGTGGAATTCACCAAAGAAATGAAGCGCAGCCACACCATCCTGTCGCCGGACATGTTCCCCACGCACATGGAACTGCTGCAGGCCATCTTCCGCATCCATGGCTACAACATCGCCATCGCCCGGGACGAGGGCAAGCAGGTCATCGACACCGGCCTGAAATATCTGCACAACGACGTTTGCTATCCCGCCATCTGCGCCGTGGGCCAGCAGCTCTACGCCCTGGAGAGCGGGGAATACGACCCGAAGACCACGGCCCTCATCATGTTCCAGACGGGGGGCGGCTGCCGGGCCTCCAACTATATCATGCTGCTGCGCAAGGCCCTGCACAATATGGGCATGGACGAGGTGCCGGTGATCTCCCTGAGCCTGAGCGGGCTGGAGAGGTCGCCGGGCTTCCGCTTTACCCCCGGCATGATGCTGGCCGCCATCCGGGCGGTCATCTACGGGGACATGCTCCTCCTGCTGAAAAACCAGACCCTGCCCTATGAGGTGAACGAGGGGGACACGGCCGGGACCGTGGAAAAGTGGATCGGGGAGCTGACGGAGCAGTTCCGCCGGGGCCGGGGCCTGAGCCGCCGGGCCCTGCGGCGCAATCTGCGGGCCATGGCGGAGGATTTCCACCGCATTCCCCGGGAAAAGAAGGAGCTCACCAAGGTGGGCATCGTGGGGGAAATCTATGTGAAATACGCCGCCTTCGGCAACAACGGGCTGGAAAAATTCCTTCTGAGCCAGGGCTGCGAGACCATGGTCCCCGGCGTGCTGGGCTTCTTCCAGTACTGCTTCGCCAATATGGAGACCGACCGGAAGTATTACGGCAAGCCCCTGCGCAACGTCCTGGCGGGGAACCTGATGCTCCGTTTTGCCGACCGCTGGGAGCAGGAGATGCTGCATGCCCTGGAGGATTATCCCGAATTCGTCGCCCCCGTGTCCTTCGACCGGGTGAAGGAGCTGGCGGACCGGGTCATCGACCGGGGCGTGAAGATGGGGGAGGGCTGGCTTCTGCCGGGGGAGACGGCGGAGCTCATCGAGAAGGGCTACACCAATGTGATCTGCGCCCAGCCCTTCGGCTGCCTGCCCAACCATATCGTGGGGAAGGGCACCATCCGGCGGCTGCGGGAGCTGTATCCCCAGGCCAACATCTTCCCCGTGGATTACGACGCCGGGGCTTCCCGGGTGAACCAGGAGAACCGCATCAAGCTGATGCTCGCCATCGCCAGGGACGAGGCCGCCGCCGTCGTGGAATAAAACAGAGAGAAACGCCGGACCGGGCGTTCCCGCGGAACGCCCGGTCCGGCATAGAATGAGGATAAAAAGCATGTTCAAGCTGGGCATCGACGTGGGGTCCACCACCCTGAAATGCGCCGTGCTGGAGGATTCCGGCGCTTTGGTCTGGTCGCGCTATCTGCGGCATTATTCCCGCATCGCGGAAAACCTGGGAAAGCTGCTGGCGGAGCTGCGGGAAAACGTCCCCGGGGAAGCTATGGAGCTCTCCCTCTCCGGCTCCGCGGGCATGGGCCTGGCGGAGGAGCTGGGGCTACCCTTCGTGCAGGAGGTGTTTGCCGAGCGCGTCGCCGTAAAAAAGCTCATGCCGGGTACGGACGCGGTCATCGAGCTGGGGGGCGAGGACGCCAAGATCCTCTTTCTCACCGGCGGCTTCGAGATGCGCATGAACGGCACCTGCGCCGGGGGCACCGGGGCCTTCATCGACCAGATGGCCTCCCTGATGCAGGTGGAGGTATCGGAGATGGACGCCCTGGCGGAAAGGGCGGAAAAGCTCTATACCATCGCCTCCCGCTGCGGCGTCTTCGCCAAGAGCGACGTGCAGCCCCTGCTGAACCAGGGGGCGCGGAAGGAGGATGTGGCGGCCAGCATCTTCCGGGCCGTGGTGAACCAGACCGTGGCGGGTCTGGCCCAGGGCAGGGAATTCAAGGGGAATATCCTCTATCTGGGCGGCCCTCTCACCTTCCTGCCCGCCCTCCGCCGCAGCTTTGACGAGGTGCTGGAGACGAAAGGCGTCTGCCCGGAAAACTCCCTCTTTTATGTGGCCATGGGGGCCGCCATGGCGGGAGCCGGCGCGGTGCGGGACCTGGGAAAGCTGGAGGAGCGGCTGCGGGAGGGCACCGGCAGCGGCAGCTACGTCGCCTGCGAGCCCCTGTTTACCTCCGAAGCGGAATATGAAGCTTTCCGGGAGCGGCACCGCCGGGCCTCCCTGGGCATCACGGAGCTGAGGGAGCCCGCCGGGGAGATGTTCCTGGGAGTGGACGCGGGCTCCACCACGGTGAAGGCCGTCCTCTGCGACGCCGAGGGCAGGCTGTTCCGTCCCTTCTACGCGCCCAACCACGGGAACCCCGTGCCCCTCATCCGGGAGTACCTCACCTCCCTCTACCGGGATTGGCCGGATATCCGCATCGCGGGCAGCGCCGTCACCGGCTACGGAGAGGAGATCATCCGCAGCGCCTTCCGCATGGACCGGGGCCTGGTGGAGACCATGGCCCACTACACCGCCGCCCGGAAATTCCGGCCCGACGTGGATTTCATCCTGGATATCGGCGGCCAGGACATCAAGTGCTTCCAGATCCGAAACGGGGCCATCGATAACATCTATCTCAACGAGGCCTGCTCCTCCGGCTGCGGCTCCTTTCTCCAGACCTTCGCCCAGGCCTTGGGCTATACCACCCGGGAATTCGCCGCCCTGGGGCTCTATGCCCGGAAGCCGGTGGATCTGGGCTCCCGCTGCACCGTGTTCATGAATTCCTCCGTGAAGCAGGCCCAGAAGGACGGGGCTACTGTGGAGGATATCGCCGCGGGCCTCAGCATCAGCGTGGTGAAGAACGCCCTGTATAAGGTCATCCGCTGCGCCGGGCCGGACCGGCTGGGCAAGAACATCGTGGTCCAGGGGGGCACCTTCCTCAATGACGCCGTGCTCCGCGCCTTCGAGCGGGAGACGGGCCGGGAGGTCATCCGCCCCGCCTTCGCCCCCCTCATGGGGGCCTACGGCGCGGCCCTCCACGCACTGGCCCACAGAGGGGAGGAGACGCCCGGCCTCCTGACGCTGGCGGAGCTGGAGGCCTTCACCCACAAGGTCGCCGCCGTCACCTGCAGCGGCTGCACCAACCACTGCAGCCTCACCGTCAACGACTTCGGGGACGGGCGGCGCTACATCGCGGGCAACCGCTGCGAAAAGCCCGTGGCGGGGAAGAAGGCGGGGGACCACCGGGACCTGTACGAGGAAAAGCTGAAGCTGCTGTCTGCCTTCTGCGGCAATGCGCGCGAGGAAGGGAAGCCCACCGTGGGCCTGCCCCTGGGGCTGAATTTCTATGAGCTGCTGCCCTTCTGGCACAGCTTCTGGAAATCCCTGGGCTTCAACGTGCTGGTGTCCCCCCTCTCCACCAGGGAGCTGTATCTTAAGGGGCAGCACACCATCCCCTCCGACACGGTCTGCTATCCCGCCAAGCTGATGCATGGCCATGTGGAATGGCTGCTGGAGCGCAGGCCCGACGCGATCTTCTATCCGGATATGACCTACAACACCGACGAGGGCCTGGGGGTCAATCACTACAACTGCCCCGTGGTGGCCTACTATCCCCAGGTGCTGGAGATGAACGTGCCCCGGCTGAAGGAGACAAGGTTCATCGATGATTTCGTCAGTCCGGCGGACCGGGGGCAGTTCGCGCGGCGCATGACGGAGATCGTGGGGAAGCATTTCCCCGGGATCACGGCGAAGCAGGTCAAGGCGGCTGCCGCGGCGGCCTACGGGAGCTATGAAGCCTATTTCGCCGCCCTCCGGGCCAAGGGGGAAGAATTCCTGCGCCGGGCGGAGGCGGAAAACAAGCCCGTGATCGTCCTCTGCGGGCGGCCCTACCACGTGGACCCGGAGATCAACCACGGCATCCAGAGCCTCATCTGCCGCCTGGGGGCCGTGGTGGTGACGGAGGACAGCGTCAGCGACCGGGTGGAGCCCTTCCCGGTGAAGGTGCGCAACCAGTGGACCTACCACGCCCGGCTCTATGCCGCGGCCAAGTGGGTCGCCGCCCAGGGAAAGCGGGTGAACCTGGTGCAGCTGGTGTCCTTCGGCTGCGGGGTGGACGCCATCACCACGGACGAGGTGCGGTCCATCCTGGAGGACGCGGGGAAGATCTACACTCAGATCAAGATCGACGAAATATCCAACATGGGGGCGGTGAGCATCCGCCTCAGGAGCCTCTTCGCCGCCGTGGAGGGGTAGAGATAACGTAAACCTCTTGTAAGCTTACGATGGGCGTATATCTGATTCTGCCAAATCAGCAATCATCCATTGGCTTGCATATCAACAGACCGTTGATTTATGAATGCGTCAAAGAAAACGCCCTCCCGGAACGGCAGCGCCGTTCCGGGAGGGCGTTTCAGGCTGTTTTCAGCCCTCCGTAACGCGAAGCACCTTGTAGTCCTTGGCCTCCACGGCGCTTTTCAGGGCGTCGTCGGAGACGGGAGAGCTGAGGGTCACGATCGCGGTGCCGGCGCTGTGGCTGACCTCCGCGGCGCTGACGCCCTCCAGGGCCTCCAGAGCCTTCTTCACCGTATTCTCGCAGTGGTTGCACATCATGCCTTCGATAGCCAGGGTCTTTTTCATTTCCGTTTCTCCTTTCGGTTTTTCCGTATTCTCCTGCCCGCCCGGGAGCGTTCCGTCCGCCGGGAGGGTCAGGGCATTCTTCGGCTTCCGGTCCTTGGAAGCGTCGTGCACGTTCATGAGATTCAGCCGGAGGGCGTTCATCACCACGCAGAAGCTCGAAAGGCTCATGGCCGCGGCTCCCAGCATGGGGTTCATGGTGACGCCCAGGCCCACCAGCGCCCCCGCCGCCGTGGGGATCAGCAGGGTGTTGTAAATGAGGGCCCAGAACAGGTTTTCCACGATGTTCCGATAGGTCCTGCGGCTCAGGCGCACCGCCGCCGCCACGTCCAGCAGGCTGCTTTTCATCAGCACCACGTCCGCCGCGTCCACGGCCACGTCCGTGCCCGCCCCGATGGCGATGCCGATGTCCGCCCGCGTCAGAGCGGGGGCGTCGTTGATGCCGTCTCCCACCATGGCGGTCCTGCCGGATTCCTTCAGCCGGCGGATCACCTGTTCCTTCCCGTCGGGCAGCACCCCGGCCACCACCTCGCTCACCCCGGCGGCCCTGCCGACGGCGCGGGCGGTGACGGCGTTGTCACCGGTGAGCATCACCACATGGACGCCCATATCCTGCAGTTCACGGATGGCCTGGGCGCTGTCGGGCCGCAGGGTGTCCGCCACGGCGATGACGCCCAGCAGCCGCCCTTCCGCGGCGAAATACAGGGGGGTCTTGCCCTCGGCGGCCAGGGCCTCGGCGGCTTCGTTCATTTCGGCGGAAACCTCCGCCTGTCCCCGGATGAAACGGCCGCTGCCGCCCGTCAGGGCCCGGCCCTCCACCGTGCCGGCCAGGCCGTTGCCCGGCAGGGCCCGGAAATCCTCACAGGCCGGGAGGACGACGCCCTCCGCCTCCGCCTTTCGCAGCACGGCCCGTGCCAGGGGATGCTCGCTGAGCTGCTCCAGAGCCGCGGCCAGCCGGAGCAGCTCCCCGGCCTCGACGCCGGCTGCGGGGAGGATATCCGTCACCTGGGGCTGCCCCTCCGTGATGGTGCCCGTCTTGTCCAGAGCGATGATCTGCATCCGCCCCGCTTCCTGCAGGGCTTCCGCGGTCTTGAACAGGATGCCGTTTTTCGCCCCCATGCCGTTACCCACCATAATGGCCACGGGGGTCGCCAGGCCCAGAGCGCAGGGGCAGGAGACCACCAGCACGCAGATGCCCCTTGCCAGGGCGAAGCCCAGCGGCCGGCCGATCAGCAGCCAGATCAGAATGGTGAGGGCGGCGATGCCGATGACCGCGGGGACGAACACCCCGGAAATCTTGTCCGCCAGCTTTGCTACCGGGGCCTTCGTGGCCGCGGCGTCGCTGACCATCTGGATGATCTGACTGAGGGTGGTGTCCTCGCCCACCCGCGTCGCCCGGCAGGTCAGCGCGCCGGACTGGTTCAGGGTGGCGGAGGAGACCGTGTCGCCGGGAGCCTTGTCCACCGGCAGGCTCTCCCCCGTGAGGGCGGCTTCGTTGACGGCGCTGAGGCCCTCCACCACCACCCCGTCCACGGGGATATTCTCGCCGGGGCGCACCAGAAAGAGGTCGCCCGTCTGCACCTGGTCAACGCTCACCGTGATCTCCTGTCCGTCCCGCAGCAACGTGGCGGTCTTGGGGGCCAGCTTCATGAGGCCCTTCAGGGCGCTGGTGGTCTTGCCCTTGGAATAGGCCTCCAGCATTTTCCCCACGGTGATCAGCGTCAGGATCATGGCGGCGGATTCAAAGTAGAATTCCGACATGCGGCTCATGACCGCTTCCATGTCCCCGTCCGTCTGGGCCCTTGTCATGGCAAAGAGCATGCAGACGGAGTAGATAAAGGCCGCCGAGGAGCCCAGAGCGATCAGGGTGTCCATATTGGGCGCGCCGTGGAAAAGGCTGCGGTAGCCGCTCGTGAAAAAGCGCTGGTTGATGACCATGACCACGGCCGCCAGCAGCAGCTGGAGAAGTCCCATCGCCACATGGTTATCCCGGAAAAAGGCGGGGATGGGCAGGCCCAGCATCATATGGCCCATGGAAAAATACATCAGGACCAGCAGGAACACCAGGGAGGCGACGAGGCGCTTCCGGAGAAGGGGGGTCTCCCGGTCCTTCAGGGCTTCCTCCTGCTCCGCGATCTTTTCCAGACTGCCGCCCCGGGGCTTCGCGCCCTTCTTTTCCGCGCCGTAGCCCGCCTCCGTCACCGCCCGGATGATCTCCGCCGGGGAGGCCGTGCCCTCCACGCCCATGGAGTTGGTAAGGAGACTGACGGAGCACGACGTCACCCCCGGCACCTTGGATACCGCCTTTTCCACCCGGTTCTGGCAGGCGGCGCAGGTCATGCCCGTTACAAGATACTGTTCCATATCCGCCTCACTTCATCAGCTTCTGGAGGGTCTTCAGAACTTCCTCCAGTTTTTCGTCCCTGCCCTCGCGGATGTCCTCCGCCACGCAGGAGCGCATGTGGTTTTCCAGCAGCACCCGGGTGAAGCTGTTGAGGGCGCTGCTTGCGGCGGCCACCTGGTTGAGGATGTCCACACAGTAGGCGTCCTTCTCCAGCATGCCCTTGATGCCCCGGATCTGTCCTTCCACCCGGTTCAGACGGTGGACCAGGTCCCGCAGCTCCTCCTCGGACCGCTCTTTCGTGCGCATGCAGCTGCATTCCGCTTCCGTATCCATAGCCGCGCCTCCTTTCCAGCATACCCCGTGGGGGTATCTGAGGTCACTATATACCCCGTGGGGGTATTTGTCAAGAAGAAAATGATAAAAAAAGCAGAAACCGCAGCGGTCACCACTCGCTGCGGTATTCTGCAATATGCGATTCAGGAAGAAAAGGAGTGATACGAAGGCCTGTCAGGCATTCGTGTGGAGCGCGGTCCTCACCAAAACCACGGTTCGTTGCGATCTCCGCCGGAATGCACCCCAAGCCGTCGGCCGGATCATTATTCTGGAACGAGAATAACATAGGACCAGCCGCCTGTCAAGCTTTTTTTGAATAAATTATCAGAGATTTTCGCTCGCAGGCTTTCGCTAAGCAGCGCGGAGGCATTGACCCGGCGGGAAAAGGGGCGTATAATCTGTGCCGGACAGAGGAAAAACCTTGCCGCGAGGCGAGAGGAGAAAGGGAATGGCGAAAAAGATCGTTGAAGGCCTGTGGGACTGCCCCTACTGCGGGCAGAAGGGCATCGGCGGCCTTGTGAAGAGCTGCCCCAACTGCGCCCATCCCCAGGACGCGGGCACCAAATTCTATCTGGGCGAGAAAAAGGACTATCTGGACGAGGAGAAGGCCAAGGACTACGGCAAGGGCGCGGACTGGACCTGCGCCTTCTGCGGCAGCATGAACCGTTACGGCAACGCCAACTGCGTCAACTGCGGCGCCCAGCGGGAGGATTCCTCCGGGGACTATTTCGAGAACCGGCGGAAGGAGCAGGCGGCCCAGGCGCCGCCCCCGAAGCCGCCCCAGCCTCAGAAGCGCAAAAAGAAGCGCTGGCCGCTGATCCTGGCCATCCTGGCGGTGATCGCCGTCATCTTCTTCGTCACCCGGCCCAAGGACAAGGCCACCACCGTTGTGGACAAGACCTGGCAGCGCGCCGTGGATGTGGAGGTCTACACCACCGTGCAGGAGGAAGACTGGTCCGTCCCGGACGGGGGGCGCATTACCGACTCCAGACGCGCCATCCGCACGTATGAGCAGGTGCTGGACCACTACGAGGAGGAAGAATACGAGGTCCCCTACGACGTGCTGGACGGCTACGACACCTACACGGACTATGAGGACAACGGGGACGGCACCTTCACCGAGGTGGAGCACGAGGTGCCCCGCTACCGGACGGAATACCGGACGGAATACCGCACCGTGCCCGTCTACCGGCAGGACCCGATATACGACACGTTATATACCTACGACATCGAAAAATGGCTCCACAGCCGAACGGACCGGGCAGGGGGCAGCTGCTATGAGCCCCGCAGCGAGTCCGTGCGAAGCGGAGACTGGAGCGTGGAGGCGGAGCCCTACTGGCCCGACACCCGCCTGGGCGGCAATGAGCGGGAGGGCGCCCGCGAGGAGGAATACATCCTCTATTTCACCGACGACAAGGGCAAGACCTATTCCGCCAGGGTGACGGAGGACGTCTGGAACCGCTACAAGCGGGATCAGGGCGTGGAGATCGAGGTCCAGGGCAGCCGCGTCCTCTCCATCGACGGGGTGAAGATCAGCTGAGTCAAATCAAAGAAACGGCGGAGAAAAACTCCGCCGTTCTCTTTCGTAAAGCCGGGATTTGTGATAGAATTCGGATGGTCAGGCCCGGCGCTTTTCCTCCAGCCAGGCCAGCACGTCGGCCCAGACCCGGCCCCTGTCCTTTTCGTTGAGCACTTCGTGGCGGTCCCCCTCGTAAAGCCGCAGGGCGACGTCCGCCATCCCCGCGGCCCGGAAGGCCTGAACACTCTGCTTCACACCCCTGCCGCAGCCGCCCACAGGGTCCCTGGTCCCGGCGATGAACAGTACCGGAAGGCCTTTCGGCATCTTCGCCAGGTTTTCCTTCTTCTGATTCCGGGCGATGCCCTCCAGCATGGCGGCCACCAGCCCCGCGCCGGGGATGAAGCCGCAGAGGGGATCGGCGCCGTATGTTGTCACCACCGCCGGGTCGGAGCAGATCCAGGCGTCGGGAGAGGTCTCCCCGGGGAACTGCTTCCCGTAAGCGCCGAACATCAGCTTTTGCAGCTTTTCGCTGGGGATATCGGCCCCCCGGCGGCGCGCTTCCCCGGCGGCGATCAGCCTGCCCGCCGCCAGCACCGGCCCCGGCTGCCAGGCCGTACCGGAGAGGATGACGCCCTTCAGGCCCTCCTGCGGCCAGGTGTAGAGATATGTCCGGGCGAGGAAGGAGCCCATGCTGTGCCCCAGCAGAAAAAAGGGCAGCTCCGGCCGCCGCGCTTTCAGGCGAAGGGTCAGGGCGTGCACGTCGGAGGCCATGGCGTCCCAGCCGCCCCGGATGCAGCCCATGGGGAGGGCGGGGGAGATGCTTTCCCCGTGGCCCATGTGATCCTCCGCCGCGGCGATATAGCCGTGCCCGGCCAGAAATTCCCCAAACTCCGCATAGCGGCCGGCGTGCTCCGCGATGCCGTGCACCAGCTGCACCATGCCCAGGGCTTCCCCCTCGGGCTCCCAGATGCGGCAACGGATCGTCCCCGCCCCCGCAGAAGCATATTCTTCCGTGACCATGTCGCTTCCCTCCGTCAATGTATCCTTTATCCCCTATCATACACGCATCCGGAGGAGAGGGGAAGCCCTTTCCGGAAAGGAATGGAAATGAACGGCTACATCCTCGCCCTGGACCAGGGCACCACCAGCTCCCGCGCCATCCTCTTTGACGTATCCGGCAATGCCCTGGTGAAGGCGCAGTATCCCCTCAGACAGATCTATCCCCGTCCCGGCTGGGTGGAGCACGACCCGGAGGAGATTCTGGCGACCCAGTTCCACGCCCTGGCGGAGGTCTATGAAAAGAGCGGCGTCAGCCCCACGGAGATCGCCGCCATCGGCATCACCAACCAGCGGGAAACCACGATCCTCTGGGACAAGACCACGGGAAAGAGCGTGTGCAACGCCATCTGCTGGCAGTGCCGCAGGACGGCGGATATCTGCGCGGAGCTGGAGAAGGCGGGCATGGGGCCTTATATTCAGGAGAAGACGGGCCTCATCATCGACCCCTATTTCTCCGGCACCAAGCTGAAATGGCTCCTGGACCGGGACCCGGCCCTGCGCCGCCGGGCGGAAAAGGGGGAGATCCTTTTCGGCACCGTGGAAAGCTGGCTCATCTGGCAGCTCACCGGGGGCAAGGCCCACGTCACCGACGTGTCCAATGCTTCCCGCACCATGCTGCTGGACACGGAGAAGCTCTGCTGGGACAAGGAGATCCTGCATGCGCTGGATATTCCGGTTTCGCTGCTGCCGAGAATCGCGACTAACAGCGAAACCTACGGCGTGGTGGCCCACCACCCCGGCTTCCCGGACCTGGCGGGCGTCCCCATCTGCGCCGCCGTGGGGGATCAGCAGGCCGCTCTGTTCGGCCAGGGCTGCTTCCGCCCCGGCATGGCGAAGAACACCTACGGCACCGGCTGCTTCACCCTCATGAACCTGGGGGGAAAGCGGGTCAGCTCCCGCAGCGGGCTGGTGACCACCGTGGGCTGGCTTCGGGGCAGCGAGGTCAGCTATGTGCTGGAGGGCAGCGTCTTCAATGCCGGCAGCGCCATCCAATGGCTGCGGGACGGGGCGGGGGTGGTCACCACCGCCCATGAGACGGATATCCTGGCAGAAAAGGCGGAGGACAACCAGGGGGTCTATTTCGTGCCCGCCTTCACGGGCCTGGGGGCCCCGTACTGGGACCCGGCGGCCCGGGGCTGCTTCTTCGGCCTCACCAGGGGCACGGACAAGGCCGTGCTCTGCCGCAGCGTGCTGGAGGCCATCGCCTATGAGGTGGCGGACCTGGTGCACACCATGAACGGGGACACCGGGGAGCCCGTGACGGCGCTGCGGGTGGACGGGGGCGCCAGCGTCAGCGATTTCATGATGCAGTTCCAGGCGGACCTGCTGGGCATTCCCGTGGACCGGCCCCGAAACGTGGAGACCACCGCCTTCGGCGCGGCGGCCCTGGCGGGACTGGCGGCGGGGGTCTACAGCGGGACGGAGGAGCTGGAAGCCCTGCGCGCTTCTGAGCGCGTCTTCACGCCACAAATGGAGGAAGCGAAACGCGACGCCCTGTACCGGCGCTGGCAGAAGGCCGTGGAGCTCAGCCGCGCCTGGGGCAGAGAATGACATAGGAGGAAATGAAGATGAACTACACATCCGCCGAAGCGGCCAAGTTGCTGCGCAGACTCAATGAGGAACACGAAGCCCTGCTGGAGCTGGAGCGTCAGAGCGCTTCCTTCGTCGCCGCCGTGAGCGAGGATATCGAGAGCATCCGCCCGACCTACGATCTTGTCGTCGTGCAGGGAAAGCTGGCGGAGATCGAAGCCAAAGTGCGGAAGGTGAAGCACGCCCTGAACATCTTCAACAGCACCCACACCGTGCCCGGCTTCGGCATGACCATCGACCAGCTGCTGGTCTACATCCCCCAGCTGAGCCAGCGGAAAATGAAGCTGCGGAACATGGCCGGCGTCCTTCCCAAGGCCAGAGTCAAGGGCCGCAGCGCAGTGAACAGCGCCGTCATCGAATACACCTACGCCAACTACGACGTGGAGAAAGCCAAGGCGGCGGCGGATGCGGTCTCCGAGGAGCTGGCCCGCGCCCAGACGGCCCTGGACAAGGTCAACAACACGGAGACCATGGAGATCGATTTGTAAATCAAAACGCGCCGCCGGTCTGCGGGGCCGGTTTTTGCGGTACGAATGTACCGCGTGAAAGAGAGAAGTCATGGTTCGAGGTCCGGGTTTTCCCTTATTCCTGACCTTCGGGTCCGTTATTGCTTATCAACGCTGTTCGATGTTTGAAACCATGATGATTTTGCCCCGTGTCCCCGCAGCCGGAAAAACTTGACCCGGGGGTGGGAAGTACGGTTATACCACCCCCCTCGTCGGAGCACGGGGGAATGTCAGGTGTCGGCCCGGTGGGCCAACACCTGAAAGATTCCCCCGGCTCCTCCTCTCCAAAACGCAGCGCGGAGGCTGCGTTTTGGGTACGGGGGAATTCGTCCTTATTTGCCGAAATGGCGGGTATCGGCGCAAGCGCCAATACCCGCAGGATTTCGGCGAAACGTCCTCTCCGAAACAAAGCCGGGATCGGCTTTGCTTCGGGGCACGGAGGAGCTCGTCCTTATTCGCCGACAAAACGCAATCGCTTTGCCGGATTGTGTTTTGGGGTACGCCCGTCCCAATTGGCAAGGACGCCACCTTGACGATGCATGAGGTTTTTGACCGACAGGAACAAGACTAGTGCTGGGAGGAACGGAACATGAAACGAGGGAAAAAACGGCTTCTTTCCGTCATACTCTGTCTGGCGGCAGCCGCGCTCCTGCTTTCGCCGCTGACGGCCGTCCTGGCCGGGGGCGTTCCGGGGGAGGATTCCATCATCCACGGCTCCAAAACGGATTCCACCGGCGACGCCTGGCTCTCCTCCGGGAAGCTGCTTCCGGCAGACTGGTATTCCAAGACCTATCTCCCCGAAGGGTACTATCCCACCCCCGTGATCCTGGACCTGTCCCAGGGCGTCACCCGAAGCCTCTTCGGCACGGCGCCTCTGCGGGAAGGCACGGACTTGAGCATCGACGGGGTCTGCCTCTTCCTCGTAGGCGCGGACTGCGACACTCTCACCGCCTATGCCGCCTCCGCCCTGGACGGGGGCGGCCGGGATTACTGGCCGTATCAATTTGAACCCGCGGGTTATTACGGCTATCCCGAAGACCCCTATCACGGGCGGAATCCCGGCATGGCGGAGGTCTGCCGCACGGAGGGTCTGGGAACGCGCATCTTCCAGTTCGTCTCCGACGCCCATATGGCCGGCGGCAGCACGACGGTCTTCGGCGACGGGAGCAAATGGAGCTCGGAGGGCGGCCTGGTATATCCCGGCGGCTTTCAGCGGCGGCTGGCCGTCACCCGGAGCGAGGGGGAGGAGGACGCCCATTATGAGGGCGGCCGGCAGGATTCCCGCTATGTGACGGAATACGGCGTCGTGGACGTGCGCGACGGCGAGGAGATCATGGGGGAATTCTTCGTCAGCTACTCCCTCATCTGCAACTGCACCCTGGACATCCGCAACCTGAGCTACCGCGGCGACGCGGTGTGCGCGGATGTGGACGGCCACCTGTATATGAAGCACGAGATCAAGGAATACGGCAAGCTGAACGGGGAGACGCGGTCCGGCCCGGGGCTGGAGACCTACGAGATTTCCGGAAAGCAGCTCCCCTTCACCGCGTATCAGGACACGGTGAACGGGGAAGCCATGATGTACCTGGAGGCCGGGGAGGTGACCCTGTATTTCTGGGTGGCGGGCGTGCACGTCAGCTCGGATTATACCCTCGTCATCCAGGAGGAGGAGACGGACGCGAAGGACACGCCCGGCGAGGACGACGGCACCGTGATCCTGCCAGGTATCATCGACGATCCCGACGACGGCCCCGACGGCGGCGGGCCCGAGGGGGGGAAGCCGGATAAGGGCGGAAAACCCTCCCGGCACGGGGTCCGGATCGCCATCTTCGGCCTGCTGCCCGCCTTCGGCGGCGCGATCGCCCTGAAAAAGCGCGGCGGCGAAAAGAAAAAAACCTATAAGATGAAGATCTATAAGGAGTTCGGCGATACGATCCTGCCGGGTCAGCGCCTGCCGGTGTATGCCCGGATCGTGGAAGTCGCCGACGGCGTGGAGCGGGACCGGCCAGAGCTGACGAAGGACATCGTCATCCGGAATCACGACGAGGTGTTCGTCACCGAGCTGCAGGACGGTCTCGCAGGGAACTACAAGTGCGCCATGGTGGCGGTGAACCCCGCCCAGGAGATTTCCAACACGGGGGACATCGACTTCATCTATCAGGGCAAGGGCGGCACCTTCGTCAACCGGGTCACCTTCAAGGTGAAGATGCCGGAGATCATCTTCTATCAGCCGAACATGGCCCTTGTGGCCGGAGACGAGCGGGGCGGGACTGTCTGCTTCACGGTGGAGGGGCTGGACCCGGAGAAGACGAAGATCGCGCTGGAATTCACCGAAGGCGCGAGCTACGCCGCCGTCGCCGTCCAGGCGGAGACCGAGGAGGGCGAGCCGATCCCCGGCACCTACTTTGCCTGCCTGGGCGACATCAACGAGGACCCAGGGCCCGCCGGGACCTACGCGGTCCACACCCTGCAGATCCGGGCGACGGACGGATCCCTCTCCGCAGCGGGCAGCTTTGAAATCTACCGCGTCGCAGCGGGCCTCAGCGTCGGGGCGGAGCTGATCAACTGCTTCCGCTTCGTGAAGCCGGAGGCGGCAAACAAGCAGGTCGACGAGCTCCAGGATTCCGACTTCGGCATGTCCTATACCGAGGCGCCGGTGATGCTGGTGAAGGTGGACGAGGAAGCGCAGCGGATGTACTATGAGCCGGCGTTTCCGAAGTTCCGCTTCGAGCCGCTGGAGCCGGAGGACGGCGAGATGCGGGAGCGCCTGGAAGCCCTGGGGCTGGAAGCGGTGCCGACGGAAAAGGCCGAGAGCGTCGCCGTTTACGCGTTCTGCTGCAAAAAGGGCTGGCTGGAAGCGCCGGCTCGCCTGAAGGTGCGCCTCGTGGCCGAATATACGGACCCGAAGACCGGACAGCAGTTCACCTGCACCAAGCCGGTCCTTCTCCTGAGCCAGCCCATCCGGGAGCAGGTGTCCATTTCCCAGCTGGAGGAGGACGATCGGACGCGGGAGATGCTGTATCAACTTCAGGATGTGATCGAGCAGGAGCCGCGCCTGATGAACCTCATGTTCGGCGACGTCGTGCTCATCACGAATATGCGGCTCGGTTATCACGAGAAATTCGGCTACGACCCCCTGACGCTGGCGACGATCCAGAAGGACTTGGCGCGCGCCATCCACATTCTGGAGCGGGAGGACAAGCAGAAGGAGCAGGAATGGAACCTGAAATACGATGAAACCGTCAAGGCGGACAGCAGCTTCCTCTCCATCGTGAGCAAGAGCCTCGCCATGACCAGCGAGGAATATCTGGATACCTGGCCCGGCATCCTTCTGCGCATCGGCTTCGCCGTGGGCAGCGGCGGGCTCTCGGAATTCATCTTCACTCCCCTGGACGTCAACAAGGCGATCGTTGATTATAACGAGAGCCGGCTCCTCTGCGACCGGAGCTGGAAAGGCCAGCTGATCGCCGGCGCGACCCCCGTGGCGATCTCCCTGGGCATCGGCCTCGGCTTCAAGTACGGCGCAAAGGCGATCTATGCAACCGCCAAGGGGACGGCCAAATATGCGCCCCGCTTGGTCAGGGCCGTCGTTCCCCGGGCGATCCGGAACAGCGCCGGCAAGTGGGCCATCGGCGCCAAAAACGCGGTGAAGGGCATGATCCCCGAAAAGTGGATCAGCTTCGCAAACGGCCTTCGGGAGGGGGCCGGCAAGCGCATTGGCAGCATCCGTCAGGGCTTCCGGGATATCGGCCAGGGCATGAAGGAGCTGGCCCAGGATATCAATGCCCACGATCCCCGCAAGTACCTGAACGATTACAGAAAGTCCATCATCAAGACGAGTGCGGACAACACGGCGGCGAAAAAGCTGGCCCTGATGGAGGGGGAAGCGGCCCTGAAAGGCCCCCGGACGACGGAGGGCCTGCTCATGGACAAATTCCAGGCCGTGGGGGAGCTGGAGGCGGCGCGGAAGCTCGACCGTTTCAAGAAAGCCTGGGAGTGGTTCCAGAGAGACCCGGTCGCCGCGCGCAGGGAATTCGTGGAGGCGGGGGAAGCGCTGCAGAAGAGCCCCCTTGCCATCAACGCCCTGAACGCCGACGGCAAGACCGCCGCGCAGATCGCAGCGAAAGCGGAGGTCCGGAGCTCCGCCAGAGCGGGCTACAACTATTTCAAGAAGACTTACTGCGACGACCCCATGCTTCCGCTGATGAAGCAAAAGGCCGCGAAGGTGGCGGGCGTCCCCGAAAAGAACGTCAGCGTGATCCGGGCCACCGGCAAGTCGGAGCGTGCCCTGGGGGAGGGCTTCAGCTGCTCCGCCGACACCGACAACGCGCTCTTGATCACGGACCCCAAAACCGGCACGAAGCACTACATGTCCCAGACGGAGACGACGGGGATCGTCGCCGAAAGCTACTGCGAAGGCACGGGAAAAGCATACGAAACCACCGCCGAAGCCCTGCAGCACAGCAACAAGGCCAATGTCATGGCCATCGGCAGCGAGTCGCCCGAGCTGTACGGAGAATTCGGAAAGTTCAAGACAAGCGACGCATTCTCGAAGCAGGGGATCACCAAGAATATGCGGACCAGCCAGTATAAGATGAGCCACGGGCTCACGGAGATGGAAAACGGCATCCGGAAGATCGCCGCGAATCCGTCGGAGACCGAGCGCCTGATGAAGGAATGCGACGACTTCCTCGCGGGAAAGACGATGAAGCTGAGCGGGAAGACGGCGGAGGGCGTCGAGCTGCTGGAAACGGGCTTCGACGGCGTGCATCAGTGCCCGAAGACCTTTGACCTGTATGCCGCGAAGGATTACCACGCCCAGGCCCTGGGCATGAAATCCGGTTTTTCCCAGCAGAGCCGGGTGACGGCGGAGACCTTCCGGCTGGTAGAGAATCCGGGTCCGAACCGCATCACCGTCGGCCAGATGAACGATCTCCTGAAAAGCAGGGGCTCCAGCTTCAAGAAGGTGTCTGCCGATATGGTGCTGGAATTCCAGAACGTCAACACCGGCTGCCAGGCCGCGAACGACAGTCTCGCCGGCCGCTTCATGAACATGAATCCCGGAAGCGGGGCCGACGGCGGCGCTTACGGCATCGGCGGCGCGGCCGGGTCCCGCTGGGGGCAGCGGGAGCAATAGATCAGTAGAGAAAGGAGGAACGCCCGATGTTTTGTCCCAGCTGCGGAAATCCGCTCCCGGAGGACGCCCGGTTCTGCGGCGCGTGCGGCGCAAAGATCGAGAACGAAGTGAAGGCCGCCGTGAGCATCGCCGCGCCGGACAGGAAGGAGCGGCCGGCGGAGGGGAAAACTTCCGAAGGGAAGAAAGCCAAAAGGGCGGGGGCGGCGAAGGCTGCCAAAGCCGCCGTGAACGCCGCTGCGCCGGAGGCGACGGAAAAGGCGAAAGCGAAGGCCGTGGAGGCAGCGAAAGCCATCGCGCCGGAGTTATTGCGCTTTGACGCTCCGGCGGAGGGCGGGGAGCTGACCCTGGGAACGCTGGGGCCGTCGCTCTCCGACGCATCGCAGGTGATCTCCGGCCCCCTGAAGGTGATCGGCGGGAGCCTGAAAAGCTTCTTCGCCTCCCTGGCAGCCGCGGTCAAGGACCCCAAAAGCCTGATCCCCGCCCTGGCGCTGGCGGTGATCTGGGCGGCGCTGGATATCCTGAAGGACAGGGGGATCGAGCCCGCGCCCCTGAAGGTCCTCTCCTTCCTCACCTTCGCAAACGGTGGCATGGAGGGCGGCACGGCGGGATTCCTGGGCGGGCTCCTGGGCAAGGGGCTGTTCGCCGGGGCGGCCGCCTCCGTCACAGGCGCTCTGACCCAAAAGCGGGAGGGAGAAAAGCGCGCGCTCGCCGGCGTCCTCAAGGAGGGCTTCGGCTTGAAGAAGGACGCCCTCTGGGCCTGGCTCGCCGGTTTCGGCGCTGCTCTGCTCCTCTATCTCTTCTTCTCCGGCGGCGCGCTGAAAATGTCCTTCATGGCGGGGGCTGCCGCGGCTTATCTCGCCGCCAGGGCTGCGATGACGGACGGCTTCCTCAAAAAGCTCCTGTCCTCCGTCGCCGCCAGGGGCAGGGAGGCGGCGGGACCGGGCGCGGCGGGCGTCATCCGGGGAATGGCCTGCGGCTTCGCCGCGGCGGCGCTGCTGGCCCTTGGGGAAAAGCGGCTGCTGCTCCTGATCCCCGGCGGCATACTGCTGCTGGGCGGCGCGGTGATGACGATCCTGCAGGCAACGAAGGTCGGGAAGAAACGGGAACCCGAACAGCAAGAAAATAACCACGATTCAGATAAGGAGGAATCGCCATGATTTCGCGCAAGCCCTTCGAGGCTGCGGCCCCGGAAGCCCTGGGCGTCCGCAGCGGGGATATCCTGCAATACATCGCGGACCTGGAGGCCAGCGACACGGAAATGCACAGCCTCATGATCATGCGGCACGGCGTTCTCTGCGCCCAGGGCTGGTGGGCCCCCTTCGGCCCGGGCATCCGCCACGGGCTGCAGAGCCACACCAAGACCTACGCCGCCACGGCGGTGGGCATCGCCTATACCGAGGGCATCCTGAAGCTGGACGAACGGCTCATCGACATCTTCCCCGACGAAAGTCCCAGGGACCCCAGCGAAAACCTGAAGCTTCTCACCGTGCGGGACGTGCTGTGCATGGGCTGCGGGATGGACACCATGCCCCCTCCTTCCGGGGATTGGATCCGGGAATTCCTGCACACCCCCGTGAACCACAGGCCCGGCACGACCTATATGTATAATTCCACCGGCTCCACCCTCCTGGGGGCCATCGTACGCAAAAAAACGGGCCTGGGTCTCCACGACTATCTCAAGCCCCGCCTGTTCGACAAGATCGGCATCGACGCAGGCAATCTCCGCTGGGCCAAAATGCCCGACGGCATGGAGGTGGGGGGCGGCGGCCTCTGGGCCACCACGGAGGATAACCTGCGTCTCCTGAAGCTCTATGCCGACGGGGGCGTCTGGGAAGGGGAGCGCATCCTGGCGGAGGACTATGTGCGCCTGGCCACCACCAATCAGAATGATTCCGCCTCCGAAAAAGCGGTGAATCCCCCCGCCACGGACAACTTCCTGGGCTACGGCTTCCAGATCTGGATGTGCAAGCCGGAGGGGGCCTACCGGGCCGACGGGGCCATGGGCCAGTTCACCATCGTCCTGCCCAAGCAGGACATGATCATCGCCATCACGGAGACCGCCCCCGGCGCCCACTGGGCCCAGCGGACCCTGGATATCACCTGGGATTTCGCCGCGAAGGTCACGTCTGCGGAGCCCCTGCCGGAGGACCCGGCGGCTTATGCCCGCCTCACGGCCAAGCTCGCGAGCCTCAACGTGGGCAATCCCCCCTGTCAGCCCTACAGCCCCGTGATCGACCGCATCTGCGGCAGGACCTTCCGCATGACCTCCGGCGTATTCGGTCCCTTCGGCGGCAATTTCATGAGCGGCGAAGGACCCGATCCCCTCACGGAATTCTCCTTCACCTTCGATAACTACGGCTGCCTCTGGCACATCGTCGCCGCCTCCGGGCAGCAGGAGGACATCCGGGTGGGCACCGGCGGCCTGCGGCTGACAAATATCCTGGGCAAGGAGGAGGACGCAACCCAGCTCTACCTGGCCCACGGCAGCTGGCCTTCGGAGGATACCTTCGAGCTGCGCTGCCGCTGGCTGGAGACCTGCATCGAGGACGTCTATACCCTGAAATTCGAGGGGGACGGCGTCACCATCAACGCCGCCAACAATTCCCCCTTCCAGTTCGGCGGCAAGGCCCCCGCCATCACCGCCGTCATGGCATGACGGCCCGACCCGGAGGTCAAGGCCAATGAGCTTTTTTCTGGAATATATCAAGCATCCCTTCGCCGTCGGCGCCATCGCGCCCAGCGGGAAAGGGCTGGCCCGGAAAATGACGGAGCCCATCGACTTTTCCGCAGCGGAGGTGATCGTGGAATACGGTCCGGGGACCGGCGCTTTCACCGGCGAGCTGATCGCGAGGCGCAGGCCCGGCGCCGCCCTGCTCCTGATCGAGCAGAACGAGCAATTCTGTGCGCAGCTGGGTGCGCAGTTCGCCGGCGCGGAAAAGGTGTATGTCCTTCATGGCAGCGCCGCGGACGTGAACCGCCATCTGCGGGCCTGCGGCTATGAAAAAGCGGACTATGTGATCTCGGGTCTCCCCTTCACCTCGCTGCCGAAGGAGGTTTCGGAGGATATCCTGCTGGCGACGAAGCAGGCCATCGGCCGGGAGGGGAAATTCATCACCTTTCAGTACAGCCTTGTGAAGCGGAAGCTGTTCGAGCGATATTTCCGCATCACCCGGACGCTGCATGAGGTGAAAAATCTGCCGCCCGCCTATGTGCTGGTCATGCAGAACCCGGAGGAACCCGCCTGAAAGAGCCCTTTTTCAAAAACCCCTTGACCTTCCCCTTTGGAGCAATGATAGGGTGAAGGCGAAAGGAGGCGGGAAGCATGCTGACCGTTGGAAATTTTGCCATCCTCTGCGCCTGCTCGACCCAGACCCTGCGGTATTATGACCGGGTGGGGCTGCTGAAGCCTGCCCAGGTGGACGAGTGGACGGGCTACCGCTATTATGAGGAGAGCCAGCTTCTGGACTTTCGGAGGATACGGAGCCTGCAGGGCGCGGGATTCACCATCGGGGAGATCCGCAAGCTGCTGCATGCCCCGGCGGAGGACGTGCGCGCAGCCCTCCGCCGGAAGGAGGCCGAGCTGAAAGAAAAGCAGCGTCGTCTTGCGGAGCTTCTAAAGCAAGGTTTCCCCACAGAAGACATGGATATGGATAAGGAGATCATCGAAGAAGCGAAGCAGGGCATGCAGGACCTTTGCGAAAATCTCAGCGCGGAGGACCTGGTGGAATTGGGCCTGGAACCGACGATGCTGGAGCCGATGAAAGCCCGGCTCAAGGAGTATTGGGAGGATTACTTCCGGGGCGTGTTCATTCTCCGGCCCGGGGAGCGGCTGGAACCCACCGATACCGGCTGGCGCCGGGAAGGATGGGAGACCATCGGCGAAGCCCTCAAGGACCTGCCGGAGCTGGAAGGTGAGCTGAGGACCTATGAGCTGGAAATATCCTTCCGCAAGCCGGTGAACGAGGTTCATGTGAGCGTGATGATCGGCGCCGTGCTGCTGAGGAACCCGGGAAAGAAGCTGCGCTTGGTCGTAAATATGATACCGAACATTGACAAGGTAAACCGCATCCGCCTGCTGCGGGTATGAAAACATGACAAGGGGGCCCGGCTGCGTTGCAGCCGGGCCCCCGTCAATTTCAACACGTCATGTACGCGCCAGCGCCCGCCAGAGGTAGGTTACCACGTCGCTTCGGGGGCAGTTTTCCGTCACCCTGGAAGCGTCCGCGCCGGGAACGGTGTCCGCCAGCAGGCCGCCCGCCCAGTCCAGCGCTTCGGAATACCAGCTCCCGTAGGCGGAGACGCCGGAGCCCGTGAGGGCTCGCCAGAGGAAGGTGAGGATGTGGGCGTAGGAGCAGTCGGCGTCCGGGGAAAAGAGGGCTTTTCCCGTTTCGGCGTCCGTGCCCGTGCCGTTGGTGATCCCCTGTTCCACTGCCCAGAGCACGGCGTCCCGGTAATAGGCGCCGTCCGGCACGTCGGCAAAAGGATTATCCCCGCTCTGGGGCGCGGGCCTGCCCATGGAGCGCCAGAGGAAGGTCACCACCTGGCCCCGCGTGCAGGCGGCCTCCGGGGAGAAGGCCGTTTCGCTCGTGCCCTTCGTCACCTCGCTAACATAAGCCCACAGCACCGCATCGTGGTAGTAGGCCCGCCGGGGCACGTCCGTGAAGGGGTTGGGCGCGGACTGCCGCTCCAGCGCCAGAATATAGGCGGTCCCATCCTCGTTGGGGTCCCGCTTCACCACGTAAGCCAGGCTTTCCCCGTCGCAGGTCAGGCCGTAGAGATATCCGTCCCCGCCGGCATAGGTAAAGACCGTGCCGAAGCTCTCCTCTGCGGGATCGTAGGCATAGACATGCAGCTTGTCGTTGAAGAACAGCCGCCCGTCCCAGAGCACCAGGCCGGCATAGGCGTCCAGCCAATAGGAATTCTCGTTCCCCCACACGGGCCAGTAATCCCGGACGGTCTCCGCCACGGCGGTTTCCCCGGTGCTCCAGCTGCGGCGCATGAGGCTCAGGCTCTGGTCCTGATAGTCTCCCTGCTCGGTCAGCAGCCAGTAGGTGTCCCTGTCCGTGAAGGGGATGGGGGAGCCGGCGGCCATCCAGAACTTGTCCGCGTCGAAGCGGGTGTCGGTGCAGGCATAGGCCGCTTCCCAGCCGTAGTGGGCGGGGTCTCCGGCGGCGATGGCTCCGTCGCTGAGAAGGAAAAAGTTGTGCTTGGCGCTGCCGGGGGTGTCCGGCGTGGGGTCGTCCCAGGTCACGTCCGCGTGATACCAGCTGTCCCCCAGCTTCACCAGGGTCCAGCCGTGGTTCATCGCTTCACTGGCGACATAGGCGTTGGGGATGCCGCAGCGGCCCAGGAGCACCCGATAGGCCTGGGCATAGCCCTGGCAGACGGCCTTTCCCAGGACCAGGGCCCCGTAGGCCGTGAAGGAGGCCTGGGGGAGGGAGGCTTCACTGTCATAGGCGACGCTGACGGCCAGATAGTCGTGGAGGACCAGGGCTGTCTGAAGGGCGTTCATCCCCGGCAGCAGACAGTCCAGGGCCTTGTTCACCGCGGCCTCGAAGATTTCCGCATCCGCCGGGGTGAAACCGTCGTGGTAGGAGAATTCCAGCTTGGTCACCAGGCCGCTGTCGTAGTACCAGGTGACGGAGCTGTCGTAGTAGAACAGCTCCGGGTCGTCCGCCAGCAGGCGCATGGCTTCGTCGGCCTCGGCGGTATTGAAATCTCTGCCGCTGAGGTCCAGCTCGCTTTCCCAGTTCCGGACGGCCTCCTTCGCCAGGCTGAGCAGCTGCGCGACCCGATCCTCCTCCGCCGCGGCGGCGGGCAGGCACAGCCCCAGGAGCAGCGCCAGGGCGGCCAGCAGCGTCAAGGCCCTTTTCATGGTGTATCCTCCTCGTTGTTTTTGGAGAGAGTGTAACATGCTTCTCCGGCTTCTGTCAATTCACACGGGAGGCGCAGGCAGGAAAAACTCCACCGTGCGCAAAGACCGGACCCCCGTCCCCTTCGGGACGGGGGTCCGGACGTAAGTCATATGGAGCTGCGGGTTACAAGAACGCCGCGCTTTCTTCAAATCCCCTGCTGCGTCAGCCACTCGGCGCAGAGGGAAGCCCAGCGGGCAACGTGGGGGAGGTCCGACGACAGGTCGTTATTGCCGTCCGCCAGGGCCAGACCGTGGACGCCCTCCGGGAAAAGGTGCATCTCGAAGGGGATGCCCACGGCGGTGAGGGCCTGCCCCAGGGTGAAGGAGTGGCGGGGGTCGTCGCTGTTGGTCTGCCAGATGAAGAAGGGGGGCGTGGCCCTGGTGACATTCACCTCCGGGGCGAAGTAAATGAGCTCCTCTTTGTTTGCCACATAGGGGTTCATGATCCTCTCCCCGAAGGGGTCCACGAAGAAGCCGCCGGGGAGCCCGGCAAAGGCAAAGGCCCCGTAGCCCAGCACCGCCGCGTCCGGGCGGCTGGATTCCCGCTGGATGGGGTCCGGCGAAGCCGGGTCGCCGGGGTCGAAGTGGGTGGCGCAGTTGGCGCTGAGCATGCCCCCGGCGGAAAAGCCCATGGCCGCCACCTTGTCCGTGACGCCGAATTCCTCCTTCCGGGCGCGCAGCAGGCGGATGCAGCGCTGCATGTCCGCCATGGCGTCCCAGCGGGAATAGGGCTTGAGCCGATAGGTGAGGATGGCGGTGTTGAAGCCCGCGTTTGCGAAGTATTCCGCCACGTGAAAGCCCTCGCAGCCCGTCCTGGTCTCAAAGCCGCCGCCGCAGGCCACGATCACCGTGCCCCGCTTTTCCCCTGTCCCCTGAGCGGGGACGAAGATCAGGGAGGGAGGCGGCTGCAGGGGGTCCCGGTCGTCGTAGCCCGGCGCGCCCTCCTCCCACAGCAGGGTCACGCGGAAGCGGGCGACGGCGTCGTTCCAGAGCTTCAGGTTGCCCTCCCGGTCGATGGCGCCGTCGGGCTTCCGGTGCTTCGACACATGGCGGATGACGCTCTTTTCCGCGCAGACCTGCTGGAGGATTTCATAATTCCCCTGCCAGTCCGTCATTTCTTTCCTCCCAGGAGGGTGTCCATCGCGCCGCTGAACAGGCTGGACAGGATGCCGCCATCCGCCTTTTCGCCCTTGAGGAGGCTGACGGCGGCCTTTTTCGTGTCGCTGTCCGCCGCCCGGTAGAGCTCCACCAGCTTCTTTTCCGCCGCGGTCAGCTTGAATTCCTCCGCGGCCTTGCCGCTGCTTGTTTTTCCGCTGCCGCTCGTCTTGCCCCCGGTCTTGCCGGAGGAGGAAGTCTTGCCGCTCTTTCCGGAAGCGCCCTTGGGGGCGTTCAGCAGGGAAGACTGGGTGACGCCCGTGGCCTTGGCGATCTGCTTGAGGGCCGCCTGGGTCAGTTCCTTTTCTCCCCGCTCCGCCTTGCTGATGTCCGAGGCGGTGACCCCGTCCACCTGATCAGCTAGCTGAGCCTGGGTCAGGCCCGCATTCGTCCTGGCTTCCTTGATGAGGTCGCCCACTTTTTTCGCTGCCATCGTCATTTCCTCCTTTACAGGTCCATCAGGCCCGTGCCGAATTCCTTTTCCGCGTCGAAGGCGTTCAGGGAACGGTAGGAGATGCGCCCGTCCTCGCAGGCATGCTGCAAAAGGCGGAAGAAGTCGCTCTCCGTCGCCGGGATCAGCGCCGGCCTATCCCCGAAGAACATGACCTTCTGATTCTCCGCGGTGTAGGGCTCCCAGGTCTCCATGGGGCTGCCGTCGGCGTCGGGGCCGTTGGGGTCGCCGCTGCGGGCGAAATTCGTCCAGTAATTGCACATCTGCCGGGCCAGGTCATAGTGCTTGCCGGTGAAGGGCCGCCAGCACTTCGCCAGAGTTTCGAAAGCGAACCAAAGGTCCGAGGAATGGAAAGCGCCGGGATCGTCCCAGCCGGGGATATCCGGGTCAAAGCGATAGAAATACATCTTGTGCTTCGGGTGGCGGGCGTTGTGGTCCAGCCAGAGGACGTTGCCCATCTCAAAATTGTTGTAGGTGGCGTTTTCCTTCATCTGGCCCAGGGTGATGGCGCAGCAACGGGCGGTGGTCATATATTCCTCCGCGATATTGGGGTATTTCCGCCGGACATATTCCTCCAGCGCCTGGAAGGAATCCACCTCCGGCCGGAACAGGAATTCGTCCCCCGTGTTGCCGATGATGAGGTCCGCGTCGTTTTCCTCTCCCCGGAGGATGATGTTGGCGGGGGTGTCGGGCAGGAACGCATCGCCGATGACGCTGCCCCACTTGAAGCCTCCCCGGCCCACGGCCGCGTCCCAGATCGTCTGCGCATCGATCTCCCTTGCTTCCGCCAGGGTCTTCACCCCCAGCTTTTCAAAGAGCTTCACCCCTTGGGCCTCCGCCTCGTCCAGATGGAGGCTCAGGCTGCTGGGGGGCAGGAGGCCGCCGGAGGAATGGAGGATCGCCCGCCGGAACAGCCCCTTGTTCTGGGGGGAGCAGAGCTGGATCTCACAGCTTCCGCCTCCGGCGGACTGGCCGAAGATGGTGATGTTGTCCGGGTCGCCCCCGAAGGCGGCGATGTTGCGCTTCACCCAGGCGATGCCCGCCTGCTGGTCCAGGTGGCCGAAGTTGGCGGGGGCCGCCGGGTTCTCGGCGGTGATCTCCGGGTGGGCCAGGAAGCCGAAGACGTTCACCCGGTAGTTGACGCTCACCAGGATCACTCCGCGGCGGGCGATGCGCTCCCCATCCATCTCCATCTCGGAGGGGTAGCCCACCATGAGACCGCCGCCGTAGAGCCAGACCATCACCGGCAGCTTGTCCTCAGGGCTTTGGGCGTTCGTCCAGATGTTCAGCTGCAGACAGTCCTCGCTCATGGGGACCTTAGAATCCACATGCCACTCTCTGGTGTAGATATCGTCGGGGTTGCCGCCGGGAATTTCCTGCATGGCGATGGGGCCGAATTCCAGGCAATCCCGCACGCCCTCCCAGGGCTCGGCGGGCTGGGGGGCGCGCCAGCGGTTGGGGCCCACGGCGGGGGCGGCGAAGGGGATGCCCTTGAAGGCGGTCACTCTCGGATCGGCGGCGGGGACGCCCCGCACCCAGCCGCTTTCGGTTTTTACTACGCGCAGCATATGCTTTCTCCTTTCAGTCCCGGAAGATCATGCAGAAATAGTCGCGGGCGGCCGCCCGCCAGACCCGCCATTCATGGACGCCGGGATAGATTTTCTGGATGTAGTTCACGCCCTGCTCCCGGCAGAATTCCCGCTCCTTTTCAAAGAGGGGCAGGCTCACCTCCCGGTCGCCGATGGCCCCGAAGAAGGGATGGACCTCCCGGTTGAAGGTCTCCGCGTCCTTCAAAGCGTCCGTCCAGGGCTGCTCTTTCGTGGGGTAGCCGGGCATAACGGGCCAGGTGTAGCCGGTGAAAAGGCCGGCGGAGCCGAAGCATTCCGGGTGCTCCATGATGATCTGGCCGGAGTAGAGGGAGCCCAGGCTCAGGCCCGCGATGGCCCGGCTGCGCTTGCCGGGCTTCACCCGATAGTGCTTTTCGATGAAGGGGATGCAGTCCCGGATGAGCATGTCGCCGAACTGGTTCACGTCCTCCTCCCATGTGCCGTCCTTTTTCACCTGCATCATCAGGTTGTTCATGACGATGAGGAAGGGGACGCACTTGCCCTCCGCCAGGAGGTTGTCCATGAGGAAGTTTACCTTGCCCAGATGGACCCAGCAGCCCTCGTTTTCCCCGCCGCCGTGCTGGAGATAGAGCACGGGGTATCTCGTCTCCGGGTCGTCCCGGTAGTGGGGCGGGGTGTAGACATAGCAGCATTCCGTCTCCCCGGTGACGGAGGAGGGGAAGTATTCCATGCTGACGGTGCCGTGCTCCACGTCCTTCAGCAGGAGGAAATCCTGCGCCGGGTCGGGGATCTCGATGTAGTTGATGGCGCTGCCGCTGCCCCAGCCGATGGGGGCCAGGGGATTGAGGACCTTCACACCGTCCACGGTGAAGGCCAGCTGCTTGAAGCCCGGCTCGTCATAGGGCAGGAGCCCGGTCCACATGCCGTCCCCGTCCTTTGTGAGGTCGATCCAGGTGTCCTCGTGTCCGGCCCGCACGGAGGCGGCTGCGGGGCCGTAGAAGCGCACCAGCACCGTTCCGTCGGGGAAGACCTCGGCTCCCAGGGGCTTAGGCACATGGGCGAAGGGATCGCGGGTGTAGTTGGGGGTCAGCTGGCGGTTGAAGGCCAGAGCCCGGGTGTCGAAAACCTGATTGCGCAGGAATTCTTCGGGGATGTTCACGGCGTTTCCTCCCTCCGGACCGGCCTGCCGGGCCGGTCCGTCATTATGATTTTATACTCAAATTCAATAAAAACATGAAAGTGTTTTTATTGGCCGGATGCCTTCGCATCCGGCGCCTCGCATGGTATGCGAGGCGATTTGCAGTGCAATACGATCTTTTTCCAGCCGAAGGGCTGG
>JAEETX010000025.1 GCA_016286665.1 Oscillospiraceae bacterium | reverse complement strand
AGAAATCTACAGATGATAAGTATGGAGAAATCAGATGAAACCATTTTCAGGAGCATAATGAAAAAACGAATCCTGGGGGAGAAGAGTACAAGGGAAAAACCCTATTGTCGAAAACCGGCACGCTTGCACTCCCACGCGGGCCAGTTTCTAGTCACTTTATGACTGGCGAAACTGGCCCAAAGCGTTATATTTCAAGGGTCTCCCGGCGTTTTTTGCCTGGCTTTTTGATCTGCTCTTGAAGTGGGATAAAATGGCAATCACAATCGACCTGGGGCGTGGCTTTCGTCCCTGCCACGTGAGCTGCACCACGCTGGATGGGAACCGGGTGCCTCCAAAAATGTTCGCATCCCGGAGCACAATGTTCGCATCCAATTATTCATATAGACGGCGGTTTGTTCATCAAGGTCTGGGACACTCACAAATTTTGCTAAGCAACCAGGTTTTATAACCCAGCATTTCATGGTCAAAGGGGTTTAATTGTAGACAATAGTTGATTCGTCCCAGCATAATCTGGCAATAACTCAAGGGGGATGTTTTACCCTTGTATACTTTTTGGCGGTTTATGTGTTCTTCAATGCCATATCTTTTGCAATAGTAGAGTTCAAGCCGAATTGCTCGGCGATAATCTTTTGGCGCTTGTAGTTTCTGATTAACAACAACACCCGTCACAACTTGGCGCCGAGAGGGTTTGAGCACAGTCGTTTTGTCTGCATTCAATTCCAAACTATGCGCTTTTACAATTCTTGTAACAGCGGGGATGATAACGGTTGGATCGCAATCACCCGAAATAGCGATGTCATCAGCATATCGAGTGTATCGAAGAGAACCATTCGATTGACAAAAAGAGAAGATATCCTTATCTAAATCTATTGTGAGAAGGTTTGAAAGGTAGGGGCTTGTCGGCGCGCCTTGTGGAAGAACTTCTTTTAAAGTGCATAGGCGAGCCATCAATGCAGATAAAGACTTGCTGTAACCGAAATTCGTATAGAAGAGATTATAAACTTGCGAAACATGGAGGCTGGGGAAATAATCCTTCAAATCTAGTTTAATCAGTACTGGTTGTGCCCTATGAAACCTTGCATTGCCTTTAATTGACGAATCTTGTCTATACGCTTTTGAACACGGGTGACATGTCGCTTTCTCTAATATGTTGTGCAAAATGAAATGCTGTACACCTTTTAGCATTGGAAGCGGTTCATATATTCTGCGATATTTACCGTTCTTTTTCGGTATCGTAAAACTGCGATAAAAACGATATTGTGCATATGCCATGGAATAAAGGTACTCTAATCTTAAACCGACTAGGAGAGAAAAGTGCTTCACATCGTATATAACTGGAAGCCCCTGCTCCATTAATGGTTTTGCATAGGCCAAACAACGATCAATATAATCTTGATCTCTACCTTCGGCGCGGGAACGATCACTGAATCTCTTTGCATATTGCGTATAGTTCATAAGGTTAATCCCTTCAAAAAAAGAATACAGTGTTCTGTTACAAAATAGACCCTCACAGCAACTTGAATGTTGACGTAAGTCGGCATTTAAGTTGCTGTGTTAGCTGACTTCTTGGAACAAGAAGTCAGCTAGCAGACGAACAAGCATTTTGACGTCCCCGTCAAAAGGGTTGTTCGTTTGTAGGCTTGAAACTTAGAACCAATTCGCAATGCGAACTCGCATCACTATCGCCATAGAGCGAATCACTAACAGAACACTATATTCTTTTAAAGAATATATCATATTTCTTGAGGCAAGTAAATCTCTTCGAGACTGATTTTTTCTATTCGTTGATCTGGAACGAGTGCGATGACCTTGTCTATCCCTTTCCTTCCAAGTTTTCGGTTAAGGTCGTCAATATAATCGGAACCTTTATCGGTAAGCACTAAAGAGTGAAGCCGCTCACTTAAAAGACCTTCTGACAAAGCTTTAGAACAGAGAGAACCAATGTTTCCGCTGGTAACATGACGCGACACAAAAGCCGAACTTTCAGAATGTCGGATTGAAAGAAGAAAGAACAGCATATCTTCTGGATCATATGACATTAGACTGACACCTCACAATCGTTCAAATGGAGCAAGTTTTTTCTCTTTTCCGAGAAACCAAAAGACAGGAAGTGTGTTATTTGGCGTCCTTAACAGGGTGATTAGCGTTGCAGATTCAGAATACCCAAAGTGAAGGTCTTTAGGAACTGCCATGTCATCTTCAATTTTCGCTAGAAGCTTCCGTTCCCTTTCTGAGAGTATTGGCAATACACTATTAACCATTTCCAAATACTCTATGCTATAACCCTCTTTGGTAATCCGATCCAATCCTTTGGGAGTAATAAACAAGGTACAAATCAAAACTTCGCCGGGAGAAAGACCAACATCTTTCAATTGTTTTAATACTTCTGTTGCGTAATTACCAGAACCGATAAAATCATCGATTAACAGTAACGGTTTATTCAGAAAAGATTTGCGGTTAATTACGATTTGCTCAAAACTTCCTAGTATAATGAAGCGTTTTTTTGAAAGAATTCGACTATATTTCATATATACGCTTTGAGTTAAGTACGTAATATAGTCTGCACTTTTTATGCTCCCATGATTATCTTTCCTTTTTAATGGGGCGATAAATACTTTCCTCTGCTGGCCAGAGTACTGCTTATCAATTATTCGCTCCAATAGGGCAATCAGTTTTGGCAGGTATTCAGCAACACCAACAAACCGATACATTTCACATAGCTTAATGAACAGGTTCCATTCATCTTTTCCCTGTAAGCTGGCACATCTAATGACCAAACGCTCGTATAGGTGTTCTGATTGAGTTTCGTTCAATCCCCATTTTGAATTGTGAACGATATCAAAAATCTTGGCTTTGTAGAAGTGAGGGAGTTCCGTCTTATCCATTTCTATAGTTTGTATCCTTTGCAGCACTTATTCTTTTCAGTATTTCTCGGCCAAATAGTGGTAGACATCTTAGCAACTACGCTCTAACATATAGAGGGTTTGATAGTCTTCCGTTATCCGGGATATTTCAAGGGGATGACAGGCGTTTTTCACCAGGTTTAATTCCTTCTTGATGAAGGGTAAAACTGGTAATTGTTTTCGCTTTGTGTTATTTGTGATTATATCATCGGGTCTTTTGTCATTTCAAGAACTAATCTGTTCCGTTAATATGTTGAGCATAAATGAGAGATTTCAATGAGCAGACATTCAATCCGGAATGTCTGCTCTTTTTTTACTCAATATGAAGAAGTGGTCGTTTTCAAGCTGATGGACGGAACATTCCTTTTGCTACTGGATAATAAAACATTGGGAGGAACCAATATGGCAAGCTCCGCAAATACTTCCCAAAGTCCTACTCCCCCGCACGGATAGAGGAGGCTATTTTCAAGCTGCTGGATCAGTGGCTGAAACGCCGCCAACGAAGCGAGGAACGCTGAATTACATATCAGACAGTGTGCCGGACAGATTGATATGCCCGGCTTTTTTGCTGCCCAAAAACCTGAACGAAGGGACACGCCTATGAAAAGAAGTTTTGGATAACGACACTCCTTCAAAGAATTCGCCGGATAATTCGGCGAATTTCCGCAGCAACTATGAAGTGGGAAATGTGGACGGCATCAGTGGAGATACCGTCCGCAACTTTATTTCCCTCAACAATCTCGACCCGGAGCTCCTACAGATGGTGGACGACAAAAAGATTTCCCTGACGCCTGCCTATCAGATCGCGGCTCTGACTGAACCGGAACAGCGTCTCTTAATTGAAACAATTGTTCACATCCAGGAGCACAATGTTCGCATCCAGGCATAGTCAAACGAGCGGGTTTACTAGTAGAATCTACTCAAAAGTTGTAATCCGTATCATTTGAAATCCCACTAAGAATAACCCAATAGTACGTTGAGTACGTTGAGCACGTTGAAGGCATATGTCCCGATTATTGGACATGTGATAAGGTAAAATGAGATCGTTTACATGAGATATCTGATTAGTTTAACCTTTCCAGTCTTCAGAGCAACGGCAATGGTGATAATATATTGACAAAATATTATCACTATGATATGATGCTTTCAAAAGAAGAAGGGAGGGATCTCTCATCGATAGAGTTCTTTCGCCACCAGAAGACGAGAAAACAAAGAACTTTCTAAAACGAATCAAACCTTACTTAGCGACGAATGAATGCATTTTTCAACCAAGCGCAAAGAATCATGATTTTGATAATAAATATCCAATGACTCATAATGAAAAAGTGGGTGTAATCAAAAGCCTCAAAGCAGAAGACTGCATAAAGATCGGACCAAATGATAATCCTCTATATCCGGCAACCGAGGTATATATATTTATCAAAGCAGCTACCATTACCGTTTTTGGCGAAGAGGAACAGTTGAACCTTTATATAAAAATGTATTTTCTAGAAAACGGGAATAGAGCCCCAGTTATTGTAATATCATTTCATACTGAAGGAATGTATGACGATATTTAAAGATACCACCAGAAGACTAGCTTAGGAGAGTGCAACACGAAAACCGAAAAGCGAAAAGCGAAAGGAGCCGCTGCTATGCCAAGCACATCGACCGTATACTGCATCAAATGCGGTTGTGAGAGGCCGTATTCTGTTGCAAGCAGCCGCGAAGTAATTAGCGTAAAGGGGGTGGTTTTTAGTGCAGTATTGATGAGTGCTCACTGCCGTGAGTGTGGGGAGGAAGTGTATGTTCCGGAGATTAATGATGAAAATGTGAAGAGCCGAGAGGCTGAATATAGGCGAGCGGCTAAGCTGATTACCGTTGAAGAGGTTGATGGCATCCTCAAAAAATACAACATCGGGGCTTGCCCTCTCGCTAAACTATTAGGATTCGGTGATATTACTATAACCCGATATCTTGATGGGCAGTTACCCTCTCGTGCTAATTCTGATATCTTGCTTCGTATCCTAGCTTCCCATAAAACCATGGAGGAATACCTTGAAAAAGGAAAAGATAAGATCACGGCAATCGCCTATCAGAAATGTAGAGGAGCACTGGATAATCTCTTGCAATTATATGGCGAGGGCAAGATTGAACTAGTGACGAGATATATCCTTTTCAAAGCAAAGGATATCACGCCAATGGCTCTGCAAAAGCTTCTATACTATGTTCATCAGATCCTTGGGGTCGATAATGACCTCCGCTTCATTTCTCCTGCTGAAAAGCGCCAGAATATGCTCTCTACATACCTGTGCCTCATACACGGTTCCTCGCCCACCAAAGCGTGTGGCAAACCATTTTGCGATGTTATAGTCGAGCGTCCACGATAAAGCCCTGACCTTATCCGCATTATATGAGGTGACGCCCCGATACACCGTTACCGTTGGGTCGAGGTCGGCCAGCATCTGCCGTTCTTCCTCGTCCATGAGAACAGTGGGGTCAGCCGAACGGAACAGAGAGACCAGTCGGCGTTTTGTGAGGTTGACATCAGAGTTGGGGTTTTCCGACATGATCCATGCGGAAGAAAGGATTTTGGACAAGTCATTCCGTGACAGATACGGCTCCGCGAGCTTCAGGAACGTCAAGCCATACGGCTTGTTCACCAGCAGGTACAGGAGGTACGCGCTATCTGCTTTTTCTATGATTCTCCGCATTTGTTCCCGCCACAGCCGAAGGTTGTCCGGATTCTCGGTTATATCCAAAATCTCTAATTCTCCGCCCGTTCTCACACCCACCATCCCGGAAGAGGTAAAGGGGTGCTGGACGACCATTGGGGAGTAGGACGTTTCACAAACATCGGTCATGAGAAGCATTTCGGCCACGTCTTTGACCTTACTCAAATCCGTTTTCTCTTGCATATAGCTGAATCTCCTTCTCTATTCTGACCCCAGGGCAAAAGAGCCACGGGCAGCAGTCCGTGAAGGCTTCCTTCAGCAGCTCTGCAGCTGCATCCCCGCTTCCTGCTCCGACTGCTCCGGCTCCACCTTGCGGATCGCGCCATACTGGGTGGAGATGACGCCGTCCTGCTCCATCATATAGAGTCCGAAATTCTGCCAGTCGAGGAAGCCGTCCAGCATATCCAGGATCTCCTCATCTCCGCACAGCTCCAGAAGTACCGCTTTCCCGTAGTCTTCTTCGCTGATATGGAGGAACTCATAGGCGTCCAGCTCCTCCGTCAGCCGGAGGGCATCCTCCAATGTGGCAGGCTTCTTCGCGGAAAGGACGGACAGCATCTTGAATACCGTCGAGCCTTTCCGCCAGCTCGTTCAGCTCGTCCAGAGGGTCGAGGAGCTTATCCCGGAAGTACCTTTCCAGAAACTTCGAATCGCTCACCACACTGGCGATGCGCGTCAGCTTCTCTTTCTTGCTGATCTGATCCAGCTTGGCATAGACGTCGCCAACATCTGCGGGGGTGGCGGGGAGGTGGAGCGGAACGCGAATCCCGCTGTCCCCCCGAGTCAGGTTCAGGATCAGCATGACAGGCCTCCCATCTGCAGACCTTGCTCTTTTCGGTATTGCTCCACAGGGTCCTCTATCATCAGTTCATCCAGACTCATCGTCCCATGATAGGACACATAGCCCTCCGGCGTGTAGCCTCCGCTCTCAGACTCCATTTGTTCCCGACCGCACTTATCATAGTCGTAATACGGCTCCAGGTTTTCGTCGTATTCGTAATGGCCGGATTCCTGGATAAGATACCGGCCAAACTCCTCCGCGGTCCGAATGTCCGGTATGAAATCGAAGAGTTCAAGGTTTTCTGCAAGAAGCCGCATTTGGAATGCGTACCTCGGCTGGGCATAATTCACCACTGCAGAGAACTTCTGCATCTCCTTCTGGTCCAATCTCCCCGCAGCGGCGCAAAGGCTGTTCAGCTCATCAAGGCTTTCATGGGGGACATCCAGCCGATCAACGACAGCGTCCGGAAGCTCGCTGTACCAGGTCCGAAGGTGAATCTGGTCGGCGCTGCGGATTCCCGCCCGTTCCAGCAGGCGCTCCAGCCGCTTCTCAGGCTGCGGGAGGAAGAAGGTGAGCTCTCCTTCCCGATCCGTTTCGACGGTGAACTCCATGAGATACGGCTTGTCCGCATACGGCGGGAAACTGTGTCCGTCGTACAGCGGCTCGATGCGCATGGCGTTCTCGAACACGACGCCGTAGGGCGTGATCCTGCCGCCTCCGTCCGCAATGAGGCTTCGGGCGATACCGACGCCGTTGAGCTGATTGTACTCCTCCACCGGTACGCCGCCCCCATGCATGGTCATGTAATGGCTCCGGCCCGCTTCCTCCAGCTTGGAGAAGTCCGTAATGACGGTGGCCTGCTCACAGGAGAAGGAGAGGTTGATGAGGGTCTGCATATCCCAATGCTCCCTGGTGGCAGTCATGCACTGGAACTTCGCCAGCTCCTCATCGGTATAGCGGTCCAGGCTTCTGGCGAGGAAGTCCAGCTCGTCCACGTTGATCATGGTGCCCTCCAGCATGTCCAGGGAGGGTGGGGCGTCCGTGATCTGATCCACATAGCAGTCATGGCCGGTCACGCTGCCGATCTCCAGCGCCTCCAGCAGCTCCATGCAGCGCGCGTACTCCTCATCGGGAATGGGAAGCGGGATGGTGGCCGCGCCGTATTCCGGGTGGCCGCGATTGCAAAGGGTTACATTCAAGATTCCGATACCTCCTATTTCTTTTTTCTGCTGAAAATGAAAAAAGCCGGAGTCTTCAGTCTGGTATTTCTGAAGACTCCGGCCTCAATACATGGTCTGTTCGATTTGTGTTTCCGGTCCGACTGGTCGCTCCAGCGCGGCGAACCGTTCCCCGATTCCCGGAGACAGTCCTTCCAAATGCTCCTGTAGCCGGATCACCTTTTGTTCATCGTAATAGGAGAGCGTTTCGTCCAGCTCCCGCGTCCGCTGGCAGCAGCGGTAGAGCTCGTCGAGTTCGCTCTGCTCGAAAAGCAATGACTCCGGAATGAGTCCGGCGCGGAGAGCGAAGTCCTGTTTCGCTCCTGGGTAGTTGTTTCCGTAATAGTGGCCTTGCCACATCCCAGTGTGTTCATAATCCCATTCCCAGGTGACGAATTCCGTGCCCTGGCTGGTGGGGTGACCTGCCAGTACCGTGTCATTGAAGTCTGCCAGCACGCGGTAGTCCCCATCCAAGCCCTTTGCCCGGAGGGGAGGGGAAGACTCCATGAGGCGCATATATTCTGCCGTGGTATGGGCGATGTCCGTTGCCCGGCAGAACGCTTCCGCAGCGTCCTCCCGTTCCAAATCCTCGCGTCTGAACTGCGCCCCGCCGCCCGCCGTGATCCGACAGAGAGGCGCGCCGCACCACTCGAGGGGGAGCAGGCCGTCTCGCTGTTCCAGGACAGAAAAGCCTTCGCGGGCGAGGTGAATGCCGACTTCCTTATAGAAGCGGTCACGGGCTTCTTCATTGATTTTCATTCTCTGACCTCCTGTTTTTGGGTAAAAAAAGACCGGATCGTCGCCATATTTGACGAGCGATCCGGCATTGAAAAGCGATATTCAGATGTTGATGGAGAGTTCGAGTCCATCCGGTTTGCGATTTTGGGGAAAAAGTAGGAAAATTCAGAGGGTGTCCCAATGTGAATTGAGACACCCTCTCAGGCCTTGGTACTCCTAGCTTTCCGGGCATTGTAGGAGTTTTAACCTGCTTTTCTGGTGGAGACGAAGGGATTCGAACCCTCGACCTCTCGGATGCGAACCGAACGCTCTCCCAGCTGAGCTACGCCCCCATCTGCGATCCCTTTTGGAACCGCAACAAGTATTATAACACGGATTTGGGATTTGTAAAGCAGAAAATCACCGGAAGCGGGCATTTTTCGCCTGCAGCGGGCGAATTTCCGCCCGAAGCTTCACAGAACCGGCTGCGCCGATCGTCCGGGCGATCCTATCGCCGGGCGACGTGCTGATCATGGACGGGCCCTTTGCAGGGCAGGACGCGGAAAACACAGGGCGCGCGATGGAATATCGCCGGGAAAGCTCCCTTTCCCGTCCGCTGATCCTGGCGGTACAGGAAAAGGACGTCCCCCCCCCTGGTGCGAGCGAATCTCCGTTGCATAATAAGGAACACAATGCCGGTCCCGATTGCGCGGGATCGGCATTTCCGTCTGTCAAAGAACACCGTGCGTTTTGTTGTACGAAACACGGTGTTCCAGCGTAAACAGGGGCATAAGGCAGAAGAAACGCGCAAAGAAGGAGGCCCGTTCCGGCTCCGTGCGGAGGGCAGCCTCCATGACGCCGCCGGTGACGCCGCAGATGACGGCGGCGCCGCAGCGATCGGAACGAGCCGATCCCGGAAACAGGCGCAGGCGTGCGCAGATTTCCGCTCCCGGAGCCGAATCCGTTCCCGCCTTGCCGATCTTTCTTAATGATTCATTTGCTTGAATTATAATTATGAATTGTTTATTTCTGACTGCGATGAATTATATTACATGGACTTGATTTTACTGTGACGATCTTGTATAATTCCAATGGATAACTAGGTATGCTGACGTGGCTCAGGGCCATAACGGCATACCAACGCATATACGGAATCGAGGTTAAACATGAAAGTCAAGGAAATCAGAGATTTGCTTGAAGCACAGATTCTCTGCGGAGAGGATCAGCTGGAGAACGACTTGCAGGGTGTCTTTGCCAGCGATTTTATGAGTGATATCCTGGCATTTACCGACAGCCAGCAGATCCTCGTCACCGGCATGATCAATCCTCAGGTGGTCAGGACCGCCGAGATGGTGGACATGAAATGCATCATTTTTGTCCGGGGAAAAATGCCCACGGAGGAGATCATCTCCCTGGCAGAGGAGAGTGGAATGATCGTTTTGGCCAGCAGATTCCTGATGTACTCCGCCTGCGGGATCCTCTATTCCCGCGAAGAGGACCCAAAGCCATGCCGGGTCTGACATTCACTTATGCGGTCGACGGGAACGACTATCACAAGGCGGGAGAAGCCTCCAGATCTGCCAAGTTCGCGCTCAAGAAGCTGGGGCTCCCGCCGGAGGTCGTCAGAAGAGTCGGCATCTGCATGTACGAGGGCGAGATCAATATGGTCATCCACGCCGACGGGGGCACCGCAACGCTCAAGGTGGGGATGGACGAGATCGAGATCGAGCTCGAGGACAAGGGCCCGGGCATCCCGGACCTGGAGCTTGCCATGCAGGAGGGCTGGTCCACGGCGGACAGCCAGGCCAACCAGCTTGGCTTCGGCGCAGGCATGGGCCTTCCGAATATGAGGCGCTATTCCGACGAGATGCAGATCGATACCACGGTAGGAGAAGGCACAACGGTAAGGATGATAATCAAGATACGGTAACCGGAGATTATGAAAAAACATTCGGTAATCATTGATAAATCAAAGTGTGTGGGCTGTACCACCTGTATCAAGGCTTGCCCCAACGAGTCGATCCGGGTGCGGGAGCGGAAGGCGAAGATCCTCGATCAGCGCTGCATCGACTGCGGCGTCTGCATCAGCCGCTGCCCGCATTCTGCCATACGATCGGTACACACAGGGCTTGAGGTGCTGGAGAAATATAAGTGGAATGTCGCCCTGCCGGATCAGGCCCTGTTCGGCCAGTTCACGGCGGTGTTCGATCCCAACGTCATCCTCACGGCCCTGTTGGATCTCGGATTTGATGACATATGCGAGCCCGCCGCCTCCGCAGAGCTGATCGCCCAGGCCGCCATTTGGGAAAGCGAGAACGGAACGAGGAAGCAGAATCTCCCGCTCATCTCCTCCTGCTGCCCCACGATCCTCCGGCTCATCCGGATGCGCTTTTCGGAGCTCATCCCCCATGTGGTGGACACGGTCATCCCCATTGAGCATGCCGCTATGCTGGCCAGGGATCGGGCAGCAAGGCAAACCGGCCTCAAGCCGGAGGAGATCGGGATCATCGCCATCGTCCCCTGCCCGTCCCAGATCACGGAGGCTCAGTCTCCCGAGCTGCTGGATGCGCCGGTGATCGACGAGACCATTCCCATCGTCGATATCTTCTCCGAGCTGGAGAGTGCGGTCAAAAAGGTGGATCACCCCCTGGCGCTCTGCAAGAGCGGGAGAAGGGGCTTGACCCACGCCTATTCCGGCGGAGAGGCCACGGCCCGGAAGGCATACAACTTCATTGCAGTGGATGAGATACAGAATTGTATCCGTATGCTGGAGGAGATCGAAAACGGCAATATCCCGGAGACCGACTACATCGAGCTCAACGCCTGTACCTGCGGCTGCGTCGGCGGGAGCCTCTGCGTGGGGAACCCCTTCAACGCAAAGCTGCGCATCAAAAAGATGCTGGGCGATCTGCCGGAGTTCTACCGGGAATACGACGTCTCCGAGATCGGCAAGGAACCGATTTACGCCTCCAAAAAGCTGGAATACCTGCCCGCCTTTTTGCTGGATGAGGACAGGAGCATGGCCTTTGAAAAGCTGACGAAGATCCGGGAGATTCGACAGAAGCTGCCGGGGATCGACTGCGGCGGATGCGGAGCGCCGAGCTGCAACGCCTTTGCGGAGGACATCGTGCAGGAGAAGGCACAGCTCAATCAGTGCGTATTCAGAAGGGGAAACAATGACGGTCAATGAACTGACGGGTGCCATGGAGCTGGAGATTTTCGCCCTCCCGGCGCCGGAGAACAGCATCACCGGAGCATACTGCGGCGACCTGCTCAGCTGGGTGATGGGACGAGCGGAGCCGGGCAACGCCTGGTTCACCATCATGTCCAATCAGAACGTGGCCGCCGTCGCCGTGATGGCGGACCTGTCCTGCGTCATCCTGACGGAGGGAGTCAGGCCAGACCCGCAGCTCATGGAAAAAGCCGAGGCGGAAGGGATCAACCTCCTGGGGACGGCCCTGTCCACCTATGAAGCTTCCGTCCGGCTTGCAGCGACGCTGGGGCCATGAAACGCTGCGCCTTCGATCTTCACAGCCATTCCTGCCTTTCCCCCTGCGCCGAAAACAGCAGCACGCCGGATGTGATGGCCGGGCTGTTCGCCCTTTCGGGCTTTGACATTGCAGCGCTCACGGATCACAACAGCTGCAGGAACTGCGAAGCCTTTCTGAAAGCCTGCGAGCATTACGGGATCCTGGGGATCCCCGGCATGGAGCTGAATACGGCGGAGGAGGTCCATGTGATCTGCCTGTTTGAGGAGCTTTCCTCCGCCATGGCTTTTTCCGAATACGTCTACAAGAGGCTGCCGGACATCCGGAACCGCCCCCGGATCTTCGGAGAACAGCTTTATGCGGCCTGGGACGGAAGCATCACGGGCGAGGAGGAAAAGCTCCTGATCTCAGCTTCCGGCATTGGCGTCTATGAGGCCGCCGACCTGGCGGCGAAATTCGGCGGCACAGCCTATCCCGCCCACATCGACCGGGAGGCCAACTCCCTTCTGAATAACCTGGGCTTCTGGGACGGGGGCATGGGCTTCGGAATGGCTGAGCTCTCCATGGCCTGCCCCGCCGATTTTCCCTCCCGAAGAGAGGATCTTGCCGGCGTCCGCTTTCTTCGGGGCAGCGACGCCCACAGGGTGGAACAGATCCCCGAAAGACCCTCGCAGTTCATGGAGCTGGACAAGCTGGACCGCGCCTCCGTCATTGCATGGCTGCGGCGCAGGAATACGCTGTAGAGACCGGGGCTGCGGCAGGTCCTCTGATACGATTCTTCGATTAAAAAACAACAGTCTTTGCGGTGTGATTTCCTCCGTGCTTCGTTGTCGGCCTTGACGGGCGACAGCCCGCCTGCGTCCTCCGCCTCGCCTGACGAAAATCATCCTCGCGAATCCTTGTCTAGTTTCAACCGAAGAATCGTATGGGAATTCTTGCTGGATTTGAGTTTTTTGCGCAGCGGGACTTGCACTGAGGGCAATTCAGAATTATAATATTACAAATTGTAAAATTGTGATTTCACCAGTGATATCAGTCAGGAGGAAACGATGCCTAACACGAAAACGGCTGTGCCCTTCCAGGGCACAAAAGAACAGGAAGAGCAGCTTCGAAGGATCATCGCCGAATACAAGGGTACCCCGGGCGCTACCATGCCGATCCTTCAGGCCGCACAGAGCATCTACGGCTATCTGCCGGAGGAAGTGCAGATCATCATTGCCGAGGAGCTGGATGTGCCTCTGTCGGAGATCTATGGCGTGGCGTCCTTCTATGCACAGTTCACGCTCAATCCGAAGGGGAAATACCGCATCTCCGTCTGCCTCGGCACCGCGTGCTATGTCAAGGGCGCGGCGAACATTCTCCAGGCCATCAAGGACAAGCTGGGGATCGAGGCGGGCGGCATCACGCCGGACGGGCTCTTCTCTCTGGACGCCTGCCGCTGCGTAGGCGCCTGCGGCCTGGCGCCGGTCATGATGATCAACGACGAGGTCTACGGCAGGCTCACCCCGAAGGAGGTCGGTCCGATCCTCGACAAGTACAAAGAATGAAGGAGCTCTCGCTGAACGTTCTGGATATCACACACAATTCCATCACGGCGGGTGCGAAGCAGATCGATCTCACCCTTGAGCTGACGGCGGACAGGATCGTCATCCGGATCCGGGACAACGGCTGCGGGATGGATGAGAAAATGCTCGCCTCCGTCACAGACCCCTTCACCACCACGAGAACTACCCGGCGCGTGGGCATGGGGATCCCGCTGTTCAAGCTTGCAGCGGAACAGTCGGAGGGCTACCTGGATATCAAGAGCAGGATTAACGAGGGCACCGAGGTCACTGCGGTCTTCAATAAAAACCATATCGACTGCCCGCCTTTGGGGGATATGGCGGCTACGGTGGCCATGCTGATGGCCGCCGTTCCGGAGGACAGCGACCTCAACTATCGGTTCGAGACGGAAAAGGGAGGCTTTTCACTGGGGACGGCAGAGCTCAGAGAGGCCCTGGGCGGCGATATCTCTCTTGGAGAACCGGAAGTGCAGCAATGGATCGCGGAGCACATCCGTGAGCAGGAACAGTCATATACTTGCTGAAAAGGAGTAATACGGTGAAGAGTTTAGAAGAACTGAAGGCGCTTCGCGAAAAGATGCAAAAGCAGATGAACGTGCGCGACGCCGGGGACGACACGGTGAGGATCCTCGTCGGAATGGCGACCTGCGGCATTGCGGCCGGCGCCAGGCCGGTCATGCAGGCTTTCCTTGAGGAAGTGAACAAGAGGAACCTGAAAAACGTCATTGTCCAGCAGACCGGCTGCATCGGGGTCTGCAGGCTGGAGCCCATTGCGGAGGTGTTCGTACCGGGAGAGGAGAAGGTCACCTATGTGAAGCTCAAGCCCGAAATGGTCCCCCGCATCATCAATGATCATATCGTAAACCGGAATATCGTTTCGGATTATACCATAGGCGCTGCCGAGTAAGGAGGATCTGATGGCTATCATTCGCTCACACATCATGGTCTGCACCGGGACCGGCTGCAGCGCCAGCCACAGCCCGAAGCTGATCGACCTCTTCAACAAGGAGCTGGCGGAAGCGGGCATGGACCAGGAGGTCCGGGTCGTCCGGACGGGCTGCTTTGGCCTTTGCGCCATGGGCCCCATCGTCCTGATCTATCCGGAGGGCGCACTTTATACCAACGTCAAGGAGGAAGACGTCAAGGAGATCGTCTCCGAGCATATCGTCAAGGGTCGGATCGTGGAGCGGCTCCTTCACAAGGAGTCCGACGAAAAGGGCGTGTTGACCTCACTGACGGAGACGGAATTCTACAAGCATCAGAAGCGTATCGCCCTGCGCAACTGCGGCATCATCAACCCGGAAAACATCGACGAATACATCGGCGTCGGCGGATATGAGGCGCTGGGCAAGGTCGTCACCGAGATGAAGCCCCAGGAGGTGATCGACCTGATCAAGGCCTCCGGTCTGCGCGGCCGCGGCGGCGCCGGATTCTCCACAGGCCAGAAATGGCAGTTCACCCACGACGCCGTCAGCCCCGACGGGCAGAAGTTCGCCTGCTGCAACGCCGACGAGGGCGACCCCGGCGCCTTTATGGACCGCAGCGTCCTGGAGGGCGACCCCCACTCGGTCATCGAGGCCATGGCCATCGCAGGCTATGCCATCGGCGCCAGTCAGGGTTATATCTACGTGAGAGCCGAATACCCCATTGCGGTAAAGCGGCTGGAGATCGCCATCCAGCAGGCGAAGGAATACGGGCTTCTGGGAGAAAACATCTTCGGCAGCGGCTTCTCCTTCGATGTGGGACTGCGACTGGGCGCAGGCGCCTTCGTCTGCGGCGAGGAAACGGCCCTGATGCACTCCATCGAGGGCTGCCGGGGCGAACCGAAGATCCGGCCCCCCTATCCCGCCGTGAAGGGCCTGTTCGACCGGCCCACGGTCCTCAACAACGTGGAGACCTACGCCAACGTCGCCTGGATCATCAACAACGGCCCCGAGGCCTTCCGGGCCATGGGCACCGAGAAATCTCCCGGCACCAAGGTCTTCGCCCTCGGCGGCAAGATCACCAACACCGGCCTTGTGGAGATCCCCATGGGGACCCCCCTTCGGACCATCATCGAAAACATCGGCGGCGGCGTTCCCAACGGAAAGAAATTCAAGGCTGCCCAGACCGGCGGCCCCTCCGGCGGCTGCATTCCGGCCCACCTGATCGACATCCCCATGGATTTTGACTCTCTGGGCGCCATCGGCTCCATGATGGGCTCCGGCGGCCTTATCGTCATGGACGAGGACACCTGCATGGTGGACATCGCCAAGTTCTTCCTCGAATTCATCATCGACGAAAGCTGCGGAAAGTGCACCGCCTGCCGCATCGGCACGAAGCGGCTCCATGAAATGCTGGACAAGATCACCAAGGGTCAGGGTACCCTGGAGGATCTGGACAAGATCGAAGAGCTGTGCCAGTATATCAAGGCCAACGCCCTCTGCGGCCTGGGGCAGACGGCCCCCAACCCCGTGCTTTCCACCCTCACCCATTTCCGGGATGAATATGTGGCCCACGTCGTGGACAAGCGCTGTCCTGCGGGGGTGTGCAAGGAGCTGCTGACATACACGATCGATCCGGACAAGTGCAAGGGCTGCACCCTCTGCGCCCGCAACTGCCCGGCCGGCGCCATCACCGGCAAGGTGAAGGAAGCGCATGTGATCGATCCCGACAAGTGCATCAAGTGCGGCGTGTGCATGACTAACTGCAAGTTTGACGCCATTTCCAAAAAGTAAGGAGGCAGGACGATGGATAAAATGGTCAATTTAAAAATCAATAACATTCCTGTTTCCGTTCCGGAGGGCACCAATGTGCTCGAGGCGGCCAGGTCCGCCGGTATTCGCATTCCGTCCCTGTGCTATCTGAAGGACATCAACGAGATGGGCGCCTGCCGCATGTGCATCGTCGAGGTCAAGGGCGCTAAAGGCCTGGTGGCGTCCTGCGTTTATCCCGTGTCCGAGGGCATGGAGGTCTTCACGGATACGGAGAAGGTGCGGAATTCCAGGCGCATCACCCTGGAGCTGATCCTGTCCAACCACAGGATGGAATGCCTCACCTGCCCGCGCAACGGAAACTGCGAGCTCCGGCAGCTTGCCGCAGAGCTCGGGATCAATGAAGTCCGCTACAGCGGAAGCCAGGACAAGCAGCCGGAGCTGGATACCTCCGCCCTGCATCTTGTCCGGGATAACTCCAAGTGCGTCCTCTGCCGCCGCTGCGTAAGCGCCTGCAGAAAGCTGCAGGAGGTGGGCGTGATCGGCCCCAACGACAGAGGCTTCGCCACCCACATCGGCTCCGCCTTCGACCGGCCCCTGGCCGAGGTGGACTGCATCTCCTGCGGGCAGTGCACGGTCGTCTGTCCCACCGGCGCCCTCACGGAGAAGGACGACACGGACCAGGTCCTCGCTGCGCTGCGCGATCCCTCCAAGCACGTGGTGGTGGGTGCGGCCCCCTCCGTGCGCGTCACCCTCGGCGAGTGCTTCGGGAATCCCGTGGGCACCAACGTGGAGGGGAAGATGTACGCCGCACTGCGCAGGCTCGGCTTCGACAAGGTCTTTGACGTGAACAACGCTGCAGACCTGACCATCCTGGAGGAGGGCACGGAGTTCCTTCACAGGCTGGAGAGCGGCGGGACTCTGCCTCTGTTCACCTCCTGCAGCCCCGGCTGGATCCGCTTTCTGGAGCAGGATTTCCCTGAATTCATCCCGAACGTGTCCACCTGCAGGAGCCCCCAGCAGATGTTCGGCGCCATGGTGAAGTCCTACTATGCCGAAAAAGAGGGGATCGATCCGAAGGATATCGTGGTGGTCTGCATCATGCCCTGCACGGCCAAAAAGTACGAGTGCAAGCGCGAGGAGCAGCGCCTCCCCAACGGCTGTATGCCGGTGGATATCTCCATTACTACCAGGGAACTGGGCCGCATGATCGAAAAGGCGGGCATCATGTTCAACTCCCTCAAGGACGAGGAATGTGATCCCCTCCTGGGCATGGCAACGGGCGCAGGCGTCATCTTCGGCGCCACGGGCGGCGTCATGGAGGCTGCCCTGCGGACCGTCGTGGCAAAGGTCACCGGCAGCGAGATGGGCCCCCTGGAATTCCACGAGGTCCGTGGTACGAAGGAAATCAAGGAGGCGGAGTACGCCCTGCCGGGAAAAACGGTAAGGGTCTGCGTCGCATCCGGCGTGAGCAATATCAAGAAAGTGCTCAAGGGCATCAAGAGCGGAGAGCTGAACTACGATTTCGTGGAGTTCATGTGCTGCCCGGGCGGCTGCGTCAACGGCGGCGGTCAGCCCTACCAGCCTGCAGACGTCCGCGGGCATGTGGATCTCAAGGCCCTGCGCGCCAAAGCCCTGTACCGGCAGGATGAACAGAGCACGTACCGGAAGTCTCACGAGAACCCCATGATCAAGGAGCTGTACGAAACCTATCTCGGCGAGCCCGGCAGCCACAAGGCTCACGAGCTGCTGCACACGACCTATGCTGCGCAGAAGCGGTACAGAGTCTGATACGATTCTTCGTTGAAAATACGGACGGTTTCCGTCATTCTTCGTTGTCGGCCCTGACGGGCGGCAGCCCGCCTGCATCCTCCGTCTCGACTGACGAAAATCATCCTCGCAAATCCTCGTCTGGTTTCAACCGAAGAATCGGATAAGGCAGCGAAACACGGCGTTCTGTGCCGGCAGACTGCGGAAAACAGAGAAACGGAACGAGAAACCTGCTCCGAACCACCGAAATACAGGAGAGCATCCCATCACTGTGAGGGATGCTCTCCTTCTATTTTACCGCCGGTATTGCTCGCTTCTGACAATGGAGCTTTGAAGCGGGACCAATCGGGCTTCTCAGGCGCCGTCGCCCCGTCTCAGGCTTCCTACAGCACCTTCACATAGCCGGATTGGAAGATGTCCGCTAGTCTGTAACGAAACACTTTTCTCCGTGTTTTCTCTATGGCTGCCGTCGTCGGTGCAGACGCACAGCAGCTCGCTGGAGCTGCGGGATCCATCCTCCAGGATCACCAGGCTCTGCGGAAACCGATGATGTGATTCACTTCGTGGATAGTGATAGGGATGCGCTCCCCGTCCCTGTCCAACCACAGGGTGATAAACTGAACCGGCTTGGCCTTCTGGGCCTTCCGCGGCGCTTCGTTCTCCAGCAGCATCAGGCTTGGCCGGAGGTCAACCTTTCAGCTCCCGCGCGATGGCTTCGGAGCTGCTGCCCTCCGCGAGCCCGGCGAAGATGCGGCGCACCACTGCCGCCTCGCCGGGCTCCACCACATAGCGGCTTTCTTCGGTCTTGCGGTAGCCGTAGGGCGCTTTCGCGCCTTTATAGCTGCCGTCCCGGAAGCGCTTTCGGACTGCCCATTTCATGTTGCCGGAGAGGGAATGGGATTCCTCCTGGGAAAAGGCGGCGAAGACGTCCAGAAAGAATTCCGAGCTCATGCGGTCCGTGCGGAGGTGCTCCTTCTCAAAGACCAGGGTAACCCCCAGGGAGCGCAGCAGCCGCGCGATGCTCAGGCAGTCGGCGGTGTTGCGGGAAAAACGGGAGACGGATTTCGTGATGACCATGTCCACCCGTCCCGCCCGGCAATCCGCGATCAGGCGCTGCAGCTCCGGCCTGGTCTCCGCTGCGGTGCCGCTGACGCCGGCTTCGCAGTAGACTCCCGCCGGGGTCCAGTCCGGGTTCGATTCGATGTAGCTCCTGTAATGGGTCCGCTGGTTTTCCATGGAGCTTTCCTGGGATGGATCGTCGGTGGAAACGCGGCAATAGGCCGCTACGGCCAATTTCCGCCTCTCCGGCGGCGCGGCGGGGATGGCGAGGACGTCTGTGCCTCGCGCAGGAGTTGTTTTTGTTCTTGACTCTCGCATATGCTGTCTCCTTTCTTTATATCTGGAAATATTTTCCTATCTAGGAGACAGGATACTACAGAACCGCCGGTTTTGCATCTGTCTTTTCGCGGCGGGAAAAACGTGCTACAATACAAGCATTCAGCACGAAAGCGGGGAAAGACATGTTCGTTCTGCGCGACAGAAATTTCTATAAAAAGACGGTGCTGCTCATGCTGCCGGTGATCCTCCAGCAGCTCATCACCGTGGGCGTCAACTTCCTGGACAACATCATGATCGGCTCCTTCGGGGAGACGAGCATCGCGGCGGCGGCCTTCTCCAACCAGGCCTACGCCTTCTTTCAGTTCATCTGCATGGGCCTGGGCAGCGGCGCGGTGGTCATGTCCAGCCAGTTCTGGGGGCGGAAGGAGCGTGAGCCCATGCTCACCACGGCGGCCATGGCCCTGCGGGTGACGGCGGCCATCTGCATGGTGTTCACCCTGCTGGGGATGGTCTGGCCCCGATTGCTGCTGCGGGCGTTCACCAATGACGCCGCGGTCGTCGCCGTGGGCGGGCCCTATATGCGCCTCATCGGGGCGACCTTCCTCCTGGCCGGTCTCAGCTCCACCGCCACCTATCTCATGCGCAGCGTGGGCAAGGTCCGGGTGCCCCTCATCGGCTCCGCCGTCGCCTTTTTCCTGAATCTCTTTTTCAACTGGGTCTTCATCTTCGGCAAGCTGGGCGCGCCCCGGCTGGAGCTGCTGGGGGCTACGGTGGGCACGGTCATCGCCCGCGCCTTTGAATTCCTCTTTGTCTTCGGCTATTTCGCCGTGAAGGAGGATTCCTTCGGCTTCCGGCTGCGGCATTTCCTGCGTCCCGGCGGGGCGCTGCGGAGGCAGTATGTGAAATTCAGCCTGCCGGTGCTGTTCAGCGATACCCTCCTGGGCCTGAGCCTCACCCTGGTGAGCGTCATCTACGGCCATATCTCCGCGGAGATCAGCGCCGCCAACTCCATTTCCGGCAGCCTGGTGCGCCTCATCACCATCCTCAACGGCGGCCTCTCCGGGGCCAGCGCCATCGTCATCGGCAACACCATCGGGCAAGGGGACCTGGCGCAGTCGAAACGCCAGGGCAACACCTATATCCTGCTGGCGTTCCTGTTCGGCCTGGCGGTGATCCCCGTCCTCCTGGCCCTGACGGGACCCTATCTGCGCTTCTACACCATCCAGCCGGAGACGGAGGTCATCGCCCGGCAGATGCTGAACATCACCTATCTGATGCTGCCCCTGCAGATGGTGGCCTTCGTCATCTCCAAGGGCATCCTGCGGGGCGGGGGCGACACCCGCTTCCTGCTCCTGGCGGATTCCAGCTGCGTCTGGTTCATTTCTCTGCCCCTGGGAGCCCTGGCGGGCTTCGTCTGGCATCTCAGCCCCGCCTGGGTCTATTTCCTGCTGAATGTGGAATTCCCACTCAAGGGCATCGTCTGCTTCATCCGCTACTGCACCGGCAAGTGGATCCAGGAGATCAAGGCAAAATAACAGAAGAAAACCGGGCGGGGGAGCCGTTGTGCTTCCCCGCCCGGTTGATTGTCCGCGGTCATCCTGCCAGATGCTTTGCCGCTGCGATCAGGGCGTCCTCGTCCTTCCACAGGTCCCCCAGCACGCAGCCCGCGGGGGTGAAGCCCACGGCCCAGGCACCGTCCTCGCTGAAGCCGAAATCGGTGAAGAGCGCGGGGGAAGTCATGGAGAAGAGCTTTTCCGCTTCCTCCAGGCTGAACACGTCGATCGCCCCGTCCCAGCCCTGGGCCATCAGCAGCTTTCCGTCGCCGCTGAAGGCAAAGCGGGTATAGGATTTTTCCAGGTTGAGGATCTGCTGCACCGAGCCCGAGGCCAGGCCGTAGATCATCAGCCGTCCCGTGTTGTCCGAGGCGATCAGCCGGTCCTCCGTCATGCCGAAGGCGGTCACCTCGCCCGTGAGCTGGCCGATCATGGTTTCCACGCTGCCGTCGCCGCCCCGGCGGAAAAGCTCGATCACCCCGTCTGGGTAAAGGAGGGCGGCCCGTTCCCCGTCCCGGGAAAAGCGGAGCCTGGGGCTCAGGTCGGTGAGTACCGTGGTGGTGCGGAAGGAATCGGTCAGCCGGTGCTCGCCCTGCAGGGCCGTGCTGTCCCAGTTCTCCGGCTGGACGCCCGGGTCATAGGCCGGGCAAAGGCTGCCGTCAAAGCCCTCCGCCACCCGGACGGAGGCCAGGGCGGGCAGGCTGTAAAGGTAGGCGTCGCCGTTGGAGCGGGAGATGAAGACCGTGTCCTCCAGGGGGATGACCCCGCTGTGGAGCGCGGAGAAATCCGCCTCGTCGGAGCGGAGCAGGGCCCCGGTATGGGCGTCGATGATATACAGGCTCTGGGCTGTGAGGAACAGGGTGCTGCCGTCCCGGCTGAACACCAGATGGGGGACGACGTTCGTGCTGTCGATGGTGCCGGAAAACATCATGATCTCGTTCCAGGGGTCCACGCAGTAGAGGGTGTCGCAGGCGACGAAGGCCATGAGGGAGGAGTCCGGGGAGAAGAACACGTCGCTGGCCTGCCCCTGGGCGGGATCGAAATAGTCCACGGTCAGCAGATCGCCGGTGTCCGCGTCCCACTGGAACATGGGGCCCAGGTAGGAGCGGCAGACGGCCCGCCGCCCGTCGGGGGAGAGGGTATAGTGCTCAAAGACGGTGCCGGGCATGCCGTAGAGGGGGCAGACCGTCTCCCCCTGCTCGTTGAGGATGATCGTCCCCGTCTTGCCGTCCACGCCGGAGATCAGGATCTTCGACCAGTCTTCCGAGACCGCCAGGCCGGTGCCGGTGAAATCGTCGATGTCCTCCCGGCCGGTGATGAGCTCGTCCAGGGGCTTCTGGAAAAGAAGGGTATAGTAGTTATCCTCGTAGGAATACCAGTCCTGGTCGTCCCCCAGGGTGTAGAGCAGCTTTTCCGTGCCGTCGGCGGAGACGAAATAGAAGTGTTCCATGTCCTGCACCAGCAGGGTGTTCCCGTCCCTCCAGAACAGGGCGTTGGCGATGTGGTAGGGCTTGTTCTGCCTGCTGACGTAGCGGAAGGCTTCCGATCCGTCGGCGGTGTTCCAGACGACCGCCAGCCGCCCCTCGTCGCAGACCGCGCAGAAACGCGCGCCGTCCGGTGAAAAGAGGAGGCTGTGGATCTGACCGTTGCCCACGCTGACCCGGTAGGCCACCTCCCCCGTGGAAAAGTCGATGAGGGCAGCGGAGTTGGCGTTTTCGATGCCGATGGCCTTCGTCCCGTCGGGGGAGGGGGCCATGTCCATCAGGCGGACATTCTGGCCCGTGAAACCGGCCACGGGGCTGTAGGGCTCGATATACATGGTCTTTCGCAGCTGGGCAACGATCTCCTCCCGGCGCATGTCCCCGTTATCCCCGCTGAGGGAAAGGGCCTCCAGCAGGGTGGCCGCCGCGCTGCGCCGCTCCCCCTGTCCCAGGGCGGAGGCGGCTTTTTCCAGGTCTTCCCCGATGCTGTTGGATACGGCGGCCAGCCGCTCCTGCTCCGCCTGCTTTCTGCGTTCCTCCGCCAGACGCTGCTGCTCCTCGGCGAGCCGGGCCTGCTCCGCCGCTTCCCGCTTGAGGGCTTCGTTCCTGGCGTGGTTGACGGACAGATAGGTCCCCGTGCCCGCGGCGATCACGATCGCCGCGGCGGTGAGGGCGGCGGCTGTGCGGATGCGCCGCTGCCGTGCCCGGCGCTTGAGGTCGTCGTAGCCCACGGAGAGCATGGGTGCAAAGAGCCGCAGCTGCTCCCCCCGGAGCTTTTTCAGCTGCTGCGGAAGGCTGTCCCCGCAGACGTTGGCCGCCAGGGGCTCGGCCTCCCGCAGGACGCCGCTTTCGTCCGCCTCGAAGCGCAGCATTTCCGGGAAGCTCGTCTCCGGGGTCCCCTCCGCCAGCACCACCAGCACCCGGTCCCGCCCCTTGTGCTGGAGGAAGTATTCCATCTCCCGCAGGCACCAGCGGCTTTCCAGATAGCGGGGGGAGCAGATGGCGATGAGCCACTCGCTGCCCTCCAGCGCCGCCTCGATATCCGAACCCAGGTCGGGGGAGAGGGGCAGCTCCTCCTGATCCCGGAAGACCCGGCCCATGGTCTTGCGCCCGGTCTTTTTGCGGATGGCGGCGGGGATGCGGTAGGTCTCGATGGCGGTGTGCAGCTTTTTGGCGATCTCCTGATCCGGACTCTGGTGGCGGTAGCTGATAAAGGCGCAGAAATGCGCTTCCATGGGCGTCCCTCCCCTGGCTTGGCTTTTTCCCCATTTTACACGACGGGACGGGGAAGCACAAGAGAAAGTGCGCTTGTGAAGCCGCGCATGCAATGGTATAATAAATCAACTTCGCGGCACTTCCCCTTCGCGCCCCTGCCGCCCCGGAAGGAGTGTCCCAAATGGCGTTCAGCCTTTTCGGAAAGAGAAAGAAATACCCCTTCAACAAGCAGAAGAAAAACCCGGCGGCGGCGGTCTACGCCGGACCGGAATACTTTGCCCGCCGCGCCGGCAGGATCTACGCCGGGCCGGAGCCTTCCCGCGGCAACGAGGGAGAGGTCCTGGACGTCTACGCCGGGCCGGAATTCGACGGGGAACCCACGTCCCCGGCGGATGAACGCTTCGACGCCGTCTACGCCGGACCGGAACCGCCGGAGGAGCCTTCCCCGGTCTATGCCGGACCGGAAAAGCCGGAACGGGCGGCCCTGGTCTACGCCGGGCCGGAGTTCTTCGCCGGAAAGCGGTCCGGGCTGCCGGAGGAGGATCCTTCCCTCGCCGTCGGAGTCTACGCCGGGCCGGAGCCGTCGCGGAGCAGTGGGATGGGCATGATGCTGGGCATGATGGGCGTCCCTTCCCCCGTAGACCCTGCCAAAGCAGAAGATAAGGGAGACGGGGAAGCATGAGGGAAGCCTGTCCCTGGCAGCTGGACAGCGTGGTCTGGGAGCTGACGCTGCGCTGCTGCTTCCGCTGCGCCTACTGCGGCAGCCGGGCCGGGGAAGCCAGAGAGGATGAGCTTTCTGCGGCGGAATGCCTGGATGTGGCTTCGCAGCTGGCGGCGCTGGGCTGCCGCCGGGTGAACCTGCTGGGGGGCGAAGTCTTCCTCCGGCCGGACTGGAAGGAGATCGCCGGAGCGCTGATCGGACTGGGCATGAAGGTCTGCGTCATCACCAGCGGCTTCATCCTGAATGAAGGATGCCTGGCGGACCTGGCGGCTCTGGGCGTCGAATCCGTGGCGGTGAGCCTGGACGGGCCGGAGCGGGTCCACGACGCGGGGCGGCAGGCGGGCAGCTATCGCCGCGCTCTGGAGGCCATCCGGGCTCTGACGCAGCGGGGCATCCCCACCTCCGTCATCTCCGCTCTGCGGGCGGACAACGCGCCCCTGCTGCCGGAGTTTTATGAGACCCTGAAGGATTACCCCATCTTCGCCTGGCAGCTCCAGGCCTGCAGCCCCATGGGCAATGCCCGGGCGGGGGGAATGGACACCTGCTTTGATCCCCTGGCCGTGCTCCGTTTTATTGCGTCGGAAGGGCCCCGCGCCCCCTTCGCCATCCTCGCGGCGGACAACATCGGCTATTTCACGCCGGAGGAAACGGCCGTCCGGGGCCGGAAGGGCGCGTATTTCGGCGGCTGCAGCGCGGGGCTCAGCACCCTGGGCATCGACAGCGCGGGGAACGTGCGGGGCTGCGAGAGCCTCTATGACGAGCGCTTTATCGAGGGGAACCTGCGCCAGAGAAGCCTGCGGGACATCTGGGAGGATGCAAACGCTTTCTCCTACAACCGCCGCTTCGCCCCGGAAATGCTGAGGGGGAAGTGCGCGGACTGCGCCGTGGGGGAATACTGCGGCGGGGGCTGCCGCAGCTATAACTGGTTTGCCGGGGCCGGGCTCTACGAGAACCCCCTTTGCCCCCGGCAGCCGGAGGAGGGAGCGGAAGGATGACGGAGGACGGGCGCATCCCCATCGTGATCGGCGTCACCGGCCACCGGGCCCTGCGCCCGGAGGATCGGGAGCCCCTGCTGGCGGCGGTGAAACGGGAGCTGGAGGCCCTGCGGGAGAAGGTCCCCCATTCCCCTCTGCTGCTGCTCACCAGCCTGGCGGAGGGAGCCGACCTCCTCTGCGCCGACGCGGCTGCGGCGCTGGGCATCCCCATCGCCGCGGCACTGCCCATGGAGGCGGATGCCTTTACCGCCGCCTTTCCCCCGGAGGAAAAGCAGCGCTTCCAGCGCCACTGCCGGGCGGCGGAGACGGTCTTCACGGTCCCGAACGCGGAGGAAGCGCCGCCTGCGCCGGACCGGGATTTCCTCTACCGCCAGGCGGGCATCTATATCTCCGTCCACAGCCATCTGCTCCTGGCCCTCTGGGACGGCGGCCCCGGCAGAGGCCGCGGCTGCGGCACGGCGGAGGCGGTGTCCTTTTCCCTGGGGGGCGCTTATCAGCCCCGGCGGGGGATGCCCCTGCGGGGGGCGGAGAACACGGCGGTGGTGCATATCCTGGCTCCGCGGGCCGCGGGAGGCAGGCCGGCGGGGGAGCGGCGGCTGCTGGGTAACCTGGAAGCGCTGGAAAAGACCCTGGCGGAGACGGACGAGCTGAACCGTCTGGCGCCGGAGGCCGGACCGGGGGAAGCGCTGCTGCCGGAAAAGGACGAAGGGGACGGTCTGCTGCGCCGGATGGAGGCGGTCTACCATGTTTCCGACGCCCTCAGCCTCCGCAGCGCCAAAGCCTATCGCCGGCTGCTGGCCCTCCTGGCGACAGCCTGCACCGCCGTGACCGCCGCGTTCCTGCTCTATGACGAAGCGGAGCTCATCTGGATGCTCCTGGTCTGCGGGGCCATGCTGCTGCTGGGCTGGCTGTTCCGCCGCCGGGCCGTCCGCTCGGACTGCCACCGGCGCTACATCGAATATCGGGTGCTGGCGGAGAGCCTGCGCACCCAGATTTTCCTGCGCTATGCGGGCAGCGAAATGGAGGCTTCGGAGCTCTTTCCCCGCACCCAGCGGGAGGAATGTCCCTGGGTCCTGGCTGCCCTCTGCGCCCTCACCGTGGGCCCGCCGCCGCAGAGCCGGCGGGATATCCGCGCCTGCTGGGTGGAGTGCCAGCGGGATTATCATGAAAATGCGGAGCGCAGGTCCCGCCGGGCCATGGACCGCAGCGACGCCGTGGTGCGCACCGCCCTCATCGCCAGCGTCGCCCTCTATGTGCTGGCCCTGCTCTTTGAAATCTGCTTCGGCGGCCTGTTCCTGGCCCCCAGGGCCACGCCGGCGGCGATCGGCCTCTGGCGCACCCTGCTGAAGGTGGCCCTGGGCCTCCTCAGCGCCGCCACCCTGTTCATCGCCAATTACTACGGCAAGCAGTCCCTGCCCCGGACGGTCTCGGACCACGGGAAGATGAAGCGGTTCTACACCGAGGTGGCCGCGCAGCTGGAACGCTTCGGGCAGACGGAGGAGCTGCTGCGCACCCTGGCGTCGGAGGAGCTGGTGGAAAACGGCAACTGGTGCTCCTATCAGCGGGACAATGCCCCGGATTTCAGCCTGTAAAGGAAGGAAGAAACCAATGATACAAAGCTTGAATTTCCCCCTGTCCCAATACTGCATCCGCCCCTACGGGAGCTGGGAGGCCCTGGGGAAGCAGGTCAGGGCCCTGGGGCTGGACGGCCTGGAGGTCATCGCCGACCCGGACGATCTGGCGGCGGACGTGCCCCTGCACCTGGTGACGGGGTATCACCTGACCTTTTATCCCGACTGGGTGGATTTCTGGCGGCAGGATGAAAAGGCGCTGCTGCGGAAATTCCGCAGCTGGGAGGAAGTGGAGAAAATCTACCGTGGGCAGCGGAGCGAGGACCTCATGGCCCAGTTTCGGGAGGACCTGGCCCTGGCGCAGAAGCTGAAAGCGCCTTATCTCGTCTTCCACGTGTCGGACGTGTCCCTGGAGGAGGGCTACACCTACCGCTGGCTCCACTCGGACAAGGAGGTGCTGGACGCTGCCATCGACTTTGCCAACGAGCTCCTCCGGGGCGTGGAACCCGGCTTCGAGTTCCTGGTGGAAAACCAGTGGTGGCCGGGCTTCACCTTCACCGAGCCGGAGAAGACGGCCTATCTCCTGGAGCGCATCGACTATCCCCGCGTGGGCGTCATGCTGGACACGGGGCACCTCATGAACACCAACCGGCAGATCAAAACGCAGAAGCAGGGGATCGCCTATATCCTGGAAATGCTGGACAGGCACGGCTCCCTGGCGGAGCGCGTCCGGGGCCTCCATTTCCACCAGAGCCTCAGCGGCGGCTACTGCCGGCACAACCTGGGGGCGCTCCCCCCGGATTTCCCGGAGGAATACTTCGCCGCCTTCGCCGTGTCCTACGGCCACATCCAGCACATCGACCGCCACCGCCCCTGGACGGAGCCTCTCTGTGCCGCCATCATTGACCGGGTAGGGCCGGAATACCTCACCCACGAGCTCTCCGGCGGCTATCCCGGCGGCCAGATGGGGGCCCTGAAGCGCCAGCTCACCACCCTTCGGAAACGCTGAAAAACCCAAAATCGAAGGAAGCCCCGCTCGGCTGCTGCAGCGCGGGCCCGCCCCGTCACTTGACAAAGCAGGGCCGGAGATTATAATGAAAAACAGGGCGCTGCACATGGCGGTCAGCCCTGATCCGTCAACGAAGACCGTTAGCCGTTCGGGTTGCAGCCGGGCGGCTGACGTGCATTTGGGGATGTGGAAACCTCCGTTTCGGGGAAGCGTCCCTCCGTTTACCCATGCCCGATTCTTCTGAAATTGCTACAAAGGAGGCGCCCGTCATGCTTCAGCCCCTGTCCGGCCGCCGCTTTCTCGGCGTGCCCGCCGAAGAACTGACCCGGCTCGGCTATGACCCCGCAAAGCGCATCGTGCCCCTCTGGTTCGGCTGCCGCGCAGCTCTCGCCGCAGCGCCGGCGCGCTGCCCCGTCAGCATCAGCGGCCGCACCCAGTTCAAGCTTTTCGTCAACGGCGTCAGCGTGCTCTTCGGCCCCTGCCGCGGCCCGAAGGAGATCGCCTATGTGGACGAGCTGGATATCGCCCCTTATCTCCGGGCGGGGGAGAACCGCCTGGCGGTGCAGGTCTTCTCCTATCCCGAGCGCCCCGGCGAGGAGGAGGGACCCTATCACTGCTTCGGGGATGACGAAGGCCCCGCCATTTCCGCCGCGGGACGCCTGGGAGACCTGGACCTGGCATCGGAAAGCGCCTGGCGGGCCTGGCCGGACGCGGGCCAGGGCTTCAACCGGCACGAGATCTTCATGATGGGCTGCATGGAGACCGTGGACGGGGCGAAAGCCCTGTCAAACCCCTTCTTCCGCCCGGACTGGCCGACGGAGGGGACCCTGCCGGTGACCGTGGTCCAGGCCGCGGACTATGAGCCCTTCGGCACCCGCCGGGGCAAGACCTTCCTCCCGCGGCCCATCCCCCTGCTGTACCGGCGGGAAAAGACCTTTCCCGGCTGGGAGGCGCGGCGCATCCCGCCCCACAGCGAAATCCGCTTCGTGCTGGACGCCGGAGAGCTCACCACCGCCTTCTTCCGCATCGGCTTCCGGGGCGGCCGGGGGGCGCGCTTGAAGCTGACCTACGCGGAAAGCTATTTCCAAAGGGATGAAAACGGCTTCCCCTTCAAAGCCCGCCGGGATGACGCGAGCGGCTTCATCCTGGGGGTCCGGGACGAATACGCCGTGGGCGGCGACGGGGAATTCGAAACCTTCCGCTTCCGCACCTTCCGCTTCGTGGAGATAACCGCGGAGACGGGGGACGAGGCCCTGACCCTTCTGCCCCGGCCCTATGTGGAGACGGCCTATCCCCTGGAAAACACGAAAAGGCCCGTTTTCACGGACGCCAAAAAGGCCAGGCTCTACGACGCGGCCTTCCGCACCCTCCGGCTCTGCGCCCACGACACCTATGAGGACTGCCCCTACTACGAGCAGCTGATGTATGCCTGCGACAGCCGCCTGGAAATGCTGTTCACCTACGCCGCAACGGAGGACGTCGCCCTGCCCCGGCAGGCCATCCGCCTCTTTGCCGCCTCCCTTCAGCCCGGCGGCCTCATCCAGGCTCGCTTTCCCAGCCGGGATCAGCAGACCATCCCCGCCTTTGCCCTCTATTTCCTCCTGATGCTGGAGGATTATGTAAACTATACGGGCGACGAGGACTTCGTCCGGCCTTACATCCCCATCGCGGAGCGGATCGTGGAGACCTTCCTTATGAAGCGGACGGCCTCCGGCATGCTGGCCCCTCAGGGCTATTGGGATTATTTCGACTGGACGGAGCGCTGGTCCCGGGGCGGGGCCTGCACCCCCACGGCTGCCAGGGCGGGGGAGAGCGCCCTGCAGAACCTCTTTTTCGTCTATGCCCTGCAGAGCCTCTGCCGCCTGCTGCCAAGGTTCCGCCGGGCCGACCTGGCGGCATACTGGACCTCGGAGGGGGAAACGCTCCTGCGTCTAACGGAGCTGCGCTGCTGGGATGAAGAAAAGGGCCTTCTCCGCGAGGGAGCCGATATCGACGAATTCAGCCAGCACACCCAGGTTTTCGCCGTCCTCACGGGCCTGCTGCGGGGGGAAAGGGCAAGGACCGTCATGGAAAAGGTGCTGACGGACGACGCCCTGGTGCCCTGCAGCTTCATGCAGCGCTTCTATCTCTTCCGCGCCCTGGAAAAGACCGGGATGTACGAACGCACGGAGGAGCTGTGGGGCAGCTGGCAGGAATTCCTCGACCTGGGCTGCACCACCTTCCCCGAAGCGCCCGAGCGCCCCCGCAGCGACTGCCACGGCTGGTCCGCCCTCCCCCTGTGGGAATTTGCCCCGGACCGGCCGGCCGTGACTTGAAATTAAGGATTTACAACGCCCCCGTTCGGTAGTATGATTAGTAAAAATCAACAAAGAACGAGGAGGTGTCCTATGGGAACTTGGCATGAATACCTGAAAGCACAGGGAACGCCGCCGGAGTGGCCCTATCCCATCAAGTTCGGCGAGGAAAAAGAAGTGGAAACCGACGTGCTGGTGCTGGGCGGCGGCATCGCCGGCTGCTGGGCCGCCATCAGCGCGGCGCGCCAGGGCGTGAAGGTGGCGATCCTTGAGAAGGGCGACGTGAAGCGTTCCGGCGCGGGCGGCCCCGGCTGCGACCACTGGTGCAACGTCCCCGGCAATCCCCTGTCCAGGGTGGACCCGGACGAGTGGGCCGTGGCGGAGATGGAATCCCTGGGGGATTTCTCCAACGGCATCGGCATCGAGATCCAGTGCCGCGAGGACTTCGACACCCTGCTGGAAATGGAACAGATGGGCGGCAAGATCCGGGACACGGACGACGAGTTCGTGGGCGTGGAGGGCCGGGACGACAAGACGAAATTCATGGTCTCCCCCCGCTACTCCAAAAGCGCCGCCCTGGGCATCACCCCCGGCTGGGATTCCGGCGATCCCGACTTCAATCCCCCCGAGAAGCGCAACAACACCGTGCTGCGCATCTGGGGCAGCACCTTCAAGCCCATCCTGAAAAAGGAATGCAAGCGGCTGGGCGTGGAGATCCTGGACCGGGTCATGGCCACGGCCCTGCTGAATGAGGACGGAGAGCAGGGCAAGCGCGTCGTGGGGGCCATGGGCGTCAACGTGCGCACCGGCGAATTCGTCGTGGTCAAGGCCAAGGCGGTCATCATCTCCACCGGCGGCGCGGGCCAGGTCTGGTTCATGGACATGGAGCACGGCGGCTATTCCTCCATGTATTCCCGCAACGCCAGCTCCGACGGCCTGGCGATGGCCTGGAAGGCCGGCGCCAAGCTCACCATGATGGAGGGCTCCGCCCCCTACCGCATCGCCACGGGCCTCAAGCACAAGTGGTACACCGGCGGCGGCGACGCCAGCTATGAGAATATCCCCATGGTGGATGCTAACGGCAAGAAGCTGCCCTACGCCACCCAGGGCTGGGCCGACGGCGGGGCAATGTTCTCCGACGGGGCCAAGATGAGGGCCGGCGTCCTCAGCGGCGAATACGTGCTGCCCTTCTACGCGGACTTCGCGGGCATCGACCCCAAGGAATCCAACGCCACCTGGAACCTGATGCTCAATGAGGAATCCACCACCAAGATCATGGTGAAGACCATGACCGAGGGCGGCTTCGACTACACCAAGGACCAGATCATGAACTATTCCCTCATCGAATTCCAGGGCTCCCAGCAGTATCTGGAATCCGCGCGGGGCGGCGGTCTCATGACCGACTGGAACCTCAAGACCAATCTGGACGGGCTCTACGCCGCGGGCACTGCCACCTTCTCCCCCGGCGACCACAGCTATGCCGCCGCCACCGGGCGCTATGCGGGACGCAAGGCCGCCGCCTACGCCAAGGGCGCGGAGGCCGGGAAGGTCTGCCGGGAGCAGATCGATAAGGAAAAGGAGCGGGTGCTGGCCCCCACCAGGCGGGAGGACGGCATCGAGTGGAAGGAGCTGCACAACGGCCTCAGCCGCGCCATGCAGTACTTCGCCGGAGAATACAAAAGCGACGCCCTGCTGACCCTGGCCCAGGAGGAGATCGCGCGCATCGAGAAATATGCCGTGCCCCAGCTCTATGCCCTGGACCCCCACAAGCTCATGCGCTCCCTGGAGGACCTGAGCCTGATCGAGCACGCGAAGATCATGCTCAGCGCCATGAAGGAGCGGAAGCTTTCGAGCCCGCAGCTGAGCCTGACGAAGGTGGATTATCCCGAGGCCGATCCCGAGGAGCTGAAAAACTATCTGGCCCTGCATCTGGAGGGCAATGAAGTGAAGTTCGAGCGGGTGCCCATCCGGTATTGGGGTAATATGAAGGAGCAGTATGAGGCCCACAACCAGGACTATGCCGGCGTCTGGAAGCCGGAAAACTGAGGAAGGAGGGCTATGACGATGGAAAAGAAAGTGTATGCCATCCCCAATGTGCAGACCCCCAGCGTGCCCGTGCGCATCAACCCGGAGAAGTGCGTCGGCTGCAACACCTGCGTGGAGACCTGCCAGATCGACGTGTTCATCCCCAATCCCAAGAAGGGCGGTCCCCCCATCCTTCTACATCCGGAGGAGTGCTGGTACTGCGGCTGCTGCGCCACCGACTGTCCTACCCCCGGGGCCATGGAATTCAACTGGCCCCTGCCCCTGAAGCCCCGCTGGCGCACCAAGGCCACGGGCGAAGTCCATCAGCTGAAATAAATCAAATCGCATCCGCTTCGCTGGGTTGCGATTTGAGAAGGATCGCACTCCGCTACCCGCACTCGCTTCGCTCGCACAGTCCGCTCCGTGAGAGGTATTTTTCGCCACATAC
>JAEETX010000104.1 GCA_016286665.1 Oscillospiraceae bacterium | reverse complement strand
CCCCACCAGCTGAAAGACCTTGTCCGTGGTGACGCCGCCCTTCAGGGCCCGCAGGTTCGCCCCCTGGATCACCGGACCCTCGGCGGTGGGGTCGGAGAAGGGGATGCCCAGCTCGATGAGATCCGCGCCGCCCTTCGCCGCCGCGCGGACGGCTGCCGCCGTGGTCTCCAGGTCCGGGTCCCCGCAGGTGAGAAAGGCGATGAAGGCCTTTCCCTTTTCAAAAGCCTTATGGATCTTACTCATGGATATCCTCCCCTCTGTAACGGGCGATGGCGGCGCAGTCCTTGTCCCCCCGCCCGGAGACGGTGACGACGATGATCCTGTCCCTGTCCATGGCGGGGGCCAGCTTCATGGCGTGGGCCACGGCATGGGCGGATTCGATGGCGGGGATGATGCCCTCCGTGCGGGAGAGGAATTCAAAGGCCTCCACCGCCTCGTCGTCCGTCACGGCCACATATTCCGCCCGGCCTATATCGTGGAGATACGCATGCTCCGGGCCGACGCCGGGATAGTCCAGCCCGGCGGAGATGGAGTAGACCGGGGCGATCTGGCCGAATTCATCCTGGCAGAAATAGGATTTCATGCCGTGGAAGATGCCCAGGCGTCCCGTGGCGATGGTGGCCGCCGTTTCCGCCGTGTCCACGCCCCGGCCCGCCGCCTCGCAGCCGATGAGCCTTACGCTCTCGTCCCCGATGAAATGGTAGAAGCTGCCGATGGCATTGGAGCCGCCGCCCACGCAGGCCAGCACCGCATCCGGCAGGCGCCCTTCCCTTTCCAGCAGCTGGGCTTTTATCTCCCGGGAGATCACCGCCTGGAAATCCCGCACGATGGTGGGAAAGGGATGGGGACCCATGACGGAGCCCAGGCAGTAGTGGGTGTCGGATATGCGCTTGGTCCACTCCCGCATGGCCTCGCTCACCGCGTCCTTCAGGGTGGCGGTTCCGGTGGTGACGGGGATCACCTCCGCGCCCAGGAGCCGCATGCGGTAGACGTTCAGCGCCTGGCGGATCGTGTCCTCCCGGCCCATGAAGACCACACATTCCATGTCCATGAGGGCCGCCGCCGTGGCGGTGGCGACGCCGTGCTGCCCCGCTCCGGTCTCCGCGATCAGCCTGGTCTTGCCCATTTTCTTCGCCAGAAGTGCCTGGCCCAGCACGTTGTTAATTTTGTGGGCCCCGGTGTGGTTCAGGTCCTCCCGCTTGAGATAGATCTTCGCGCCGCCCAGCTTCTCCGTCAGCCGCCGGGCATAATACAGCCGGGAGGGCCGCCCGGCATATTCATTCAGCAGCTCCGTGAGCTCCGCGTTGAAGGCCGGGTCCTCCTTGTAAAAGTTGTACGCCTTTTCCAGTTCGATCACCGCGTTCATCAGCGTCTCCGGGATATACTGCCCGCCGTGGACGCCGAATCTTCCCGCCGGATTCGTCATGCTCTTCTCCTTTCTCACCGCAACGAAAAACGCCCTTGACAGAAATCTGCTTCTGTCAAGGGCGAAAATAAATCCGCGGTGCCACCTTGATTCACGGGACTTGCCCGTGCGCTCAGCGGGATACCATCATATCCCCGGCAACTGACGTATGCCTCCACGTCGCAGCTTTCACTGCGCCCTCCGCGGACCATTATGACGGCTTGTTTCTCACCCGACTCTCAGCAGCGCGGGCTCTCTGTAGGGGCATGACCGCCTTTACTTCCGCATCAACGGTTTTCTTATAGAATTGTTCGGATTGTAGCACAGGCCTTTCATTCTGTCAATAGGAAGTTTTGAAAAGTCTCGCCGGTCCCTCCGAGCAGCGGGGTGCATTTGCGTCTGCGCTGCAGGGACCGAGGAACTGGGACACCTGGAGATGATCGGCGCGCTGGTGCATCAGCTGACCCGCTGCCTCACGGAGGAGCAGCTGCACACCGCCGGCTTCGACGCCTATTTCGTGACCCACACCGCGGGGGTCTACCCCGCCTCCGCCGCCGGCGTGCCCTGGAGCGCCGCTTCCATGCAGGTCAAGGGCGATCCCATCGCGGACCTGATGGAGGACATGGCCGCCGAGCAGAAGGCCAGGGTCACCTATGACAACATCCTGCGCCTCAGCGACGACCCGGACGTGAATCAGGTCATCCGCTTCCTGCGGGAGCGGGAGATCGTCCACTTCCAGCGCTTCGGGGAAGCCCTGCAGCTCACCCAGGAGCGGCAGGACCAGAAAAACATCTACGCCGTCAACCCCGGCTTCAACGCCGCCTGCAGGGCGGACTGAGGTCCGGGCAAGGAAACCGGGCGCGCTGCGGGAAAACATGCAGCGCGCCCGGCGTCATTCCGCTTCATGCGTGTGATACGGATCTCCCGCTTTGCGCCGTGAACTGCGGCCTTAGACCGCGCTTTCCGTGTCGCACCGGGCTTTCTCCGGCCTTCCCGGACCGGCCGCGTTGCGACGCGGCCCGCGGCTCCTTGACAAGCCGTTTCACTTTATTGTATTATCGTGATATCGTAGGATTTCGGATGCCGTGATCCTGCGCTTTGTTGCGATCTCACGGAAAAAAGAAAGGGGCGTTCTCCAATGAAAAAAGCACGGTTTCCCACAAGGACTCTCGTTCTCCTTCTTGTTCTGACGCTTGCATTTTCCCTTGCTTCTCCCGCTCTGGCGAACATCGGCGGCGCGACCTCTTCGATTCTGATCAACGGAGCGTACCCCGAACGCTCCGATGATGAAATCACGCTGTACGAACTGTTCACAGAGAACGGTGCGGCTACCTATCTCTTTGGGATGACGGAGAAGGTCGTGTACCTGAAGCCGGGTGATACGATCACCGTGGAGAATGTCGACCCGAACAGCAAAATGCAGATCTACTATGAGGAGTTTACCAGATATCCCTCCCTGAAGAGCGTGTCGGCTTATTCGGAGGAGTCCGGTGAGGGAACGTTCGATCTCAGCAGCTCCTATGTCCATCTGTACCCTAAAGAGCCAGACGACCCCAATAATGAAAGAGTGAAGCACTACCTGCACAGCGACGGGACATGGTCCATGGGAGACCCTGCCAAAGTGCCGGACCCCAAGCTGAAGTCGTATGACCAAAGCTATTTTCTGCCCAAAAAGATCAGCTTCACGTTTCCGGAAAGCGCATCCAAAGACGCCTATTACAACCTGATGGTCTTAACGGGGTTTTCCCTCGATGCTTTCAGCGGAGACTCCTATGTCTACTACGGTGATCCTTTCTTCATCCGCCTGATCGGCGACAAAACGCCGGCGCCGGAAGCTGACCCCCCGTCCCCGGCGGTCGTCCCCCCGTCCCCGGAAGCCGCTCCCCCCGCTCCGGAAGTCCTTCCTCCGGCCCCGGAGGTCCTTCCCCCGCCAACCGTCGTTCCCTCTAGCCAGAAGCTGACCGTCGACGGCGCGGCATGCAGCGCCGAGATCTACAACATCGACGGCAGCAACTATTTCAAGCTCCGGGACATCGCGGCGCTGCTCAACGGCACCGATGCGCAGTTTTCCGTGAATTACCAGTCAGAAGTAAAAACGATCTTCATCTGGACCGGCGACCCATATCAGAGCGTCGGCGGCGAGCTGCAGATAGGCGCCGACAAGTCCGCCAGCGCGGTCAGGAGCAGCCAGCAGATCCAGATAAACTACCTCCCCGTGGATCTGACCGCTTACAACATCGGAGGCAACAACTTCTTCAAGCTGCGGGACCTGGGCGACGCTCTGGGCTTTGACGTCGACTATGACAGCGCCACCCGTACCATCCTCATAAGCACGGTTGCGAACCCGGACTGGGATCGTCTCGAAAGCATGGGCAGGGTCCAGAAGGAAAACGGCGTAGGCTATTTGTTTGTGACCCTTCCGCGGGACTATTTCGGCGACGGCGTCACGCAGGCGCAGCTTGACGCAGAAGCCGGCGGGACTTACACCTCCGCTGTGCGGAACCCGGACGGCTCCGTTACCTACAAGCTGACTAAGTCGCAGCATAAGGCGCTGATCGACGATACCGCCGCGATCATCGATAACGCTCTCTGGGAGATGGCGGATCAGCCGGATTACGGAATCAGCGGTATAAGCCACGACAGCCTTTTTTCCTATTTCGACGTCTACCTGGAAACGAATACCATCTATTACGCGGATTATGTGAACATGCTCCTGGAAATCTACGGTGAAATGTACGCGTTGATTGCCGAAACCGATACGTATTATATCGTGGTCGATTACTATTCTTCCAGCGGCGAACTGATCCAGTCACACTATTCCGAAGATTTCGGCGGCGGCTACGACGGTTACGACGGTTACGACGACTACGATGGTTATGATGATTACGGCGATTATGACGAAGATGATTTCGATTGGTAAAGCTGCGCGGCCGCCGCGGTTTCCGCTGCGCTGCCGGACGGCGCCGTACGGAGCCGCGGAAAACCTCCATGATCCTACTTGATTTGAGGTGATCAGCTCATGGATCCACAGAATCATATGTCCGACACGGAACTGCGTTCTTCCCTAAAGCGCAGCCGCAGAAAAACAAAACTGGCGGGAGCGCTCATCACCCTCTGCATGATCCTACTTGTGATACTGTTTTTGTTCGGCAAAACCCTTTATGGCGTTCTGATGCTGATTCCCGTGATCATCCTCTCTGTTTACTCGATGAACGTGAGCGCCAAAATCAAAAACGTGATCAGCAGCGAGATCGTGGACGGCGTTGTGAAGGAAGCGCTCGACGACGCCGCTTATGTCGCCGGCGGTCATCTTTCCGACGAGCTCATAAGCGAATCCTATATGGTTTTCCCCTTTACGTATGACAAGACCGGCGGCGACGACGCTGTCGTCGGCGAGTACAAAGGGCTCCGTCTGAAGATGAGCGACGTTGTTCTGAGCTGCAGGGTAGAGACAGACGACGGAACTGAAAATCAGAAGGTTTTCGAGGGCCAGTGGCTCGTATGTGATCTCGGCAGGGAGCTGCCCGGAAAAGTCCAGCTGTCACAGATCACGAAGGGCATGGCGAAAAGCATCGTCAATCAGCGGATTCTTACGGAAAACGAGCCGTTTGACAGCAAGTTCGTCGTAACGGCAAACAATCCCGAGGAAGCGTTCCGGATCCTCACGCCGCAGCTGATGGACTATTGCCTGGCGCTGGCAGACAGGAACAAGGGAGGCGTCTACCTGAGCTTCCTTCGGGACGGCAAGGTCCACGTCGCAGTCAACAGCGGCGCAGAGTTTTTCGAGTTCGGCAAAAACAAAGGCGAGCCGGAGAAGCTCCGGCAGATGTTCCAGGAGCAGCTTCACTGGTACACGGATATCGTCGACGGGCTGCTCTCTGTGCTCCGGCTTTGACGGGGACGGGAGCCTTGCCGGCAGCCTGCCCGCTGCCGCTCAGGGCGTCCGGCCCACAGGCTGTGAAGCGCACGGCGCCGCCCCTTTCCCTTCATTTTTTGCGGCAGGCGCCGAAAAAGGACACATGAATCCCGCAGACCGCTTCATGAGCGGCCTGCGGGTTCTGTTTGCCCATCTGCGGCTTCAGGGAAACGAGGCGCTTCCCGTCCGGGAATGCCAGAGGCGGAGGCCTTCTCCGCGTTTTCCCGTTTTTGTCAGCCCAGGGGGATCTCCACGACCTCCGCCATTTTGGTCAGGCACATTTCGATCTGATCTGAGATATCCCCCACCAGCTTTTCCGTGATATCCTCGTTTTTCTCCTGCTCCAGCTTTTCATACAGCCCGGCCTTGACCTCGCCGCTGATGCGGTCCGCCCTGGAACGGAGATAGCTCTTGGGCATCAGTTTGCGTATGGGCTTGGGGACGTTCATGCGGAGGAACGCCCCCTGCATCTGCTCTCTCCCCAGGGCCAGCACCAGGGCGGAGACCACAAAGCCGATCAGGATGCCCTGCACGCCCGTGGCGATGAGGGCAAGTCCGCCGCCGCCGCACAGGAGGCCCACCACCACGGAGACGATGGCGTCGATCAGCCAGGTCATCTCCCGGATGGCGAACAGGTCCTTGGCCTCCACGTGGATGTCGATATCCGAGAGGGAAAGATAGGAGGTCAGGTTCAGGGCGGTGAAGGGCACGTTGTGGCGGACGCAGACGGGCATGGTATATTCCTCCAGGCCGGAGGAGACCTTCTTCAGCCATGCGCTCACGGTCTTTGCCAGCAGCTCCCTGCCCTCGTCGGAATGGAGATAGGCGTCGATCTCCTTTTCCAGGATGGCGTCGATCTCCTCCAGGCGTTCGATGCCGCCGTCCCGCCAGCGGTCCACCACCGGGATGGCCACCTTCTCCAGGATCGGGTCCACGACGCTGTCCACCGTGCTGCGGTAAAGCTCGCCGATATGCTTTCCCACCACGTCTTCCACCGCCGTCGATTCGATCAGCCCGGCGATATCCGCCTTGAAATCCCGTATCTCCTCGTCGATGAGCCCGCACTGTGCCAGGCCCTTGGCGACGGAATACTCCGGCTCGCTGCCGCAGATGACGACGGCCTCGGGGAACACCTCCCGGCACCACTGCCTGAGCTCCTCCATGCGGGATACGCCGCCGGTCATGAAGATCAGCTCCGGCTGACGGTCGGAGATGCTCTCCCGCACCTGGCGGAGGCTGTCGGTGAACACCCTGCGGAAGGACCTGCCGTCCAGCCGGTCCACCTTTTTGTTCAGGAGCTTATCCGCGATTTCCGGGCTCATGGCCAGCTTCAGCCGCACCGGGATGCGCTGGGCGCGGATGCTGACCGTCTGCGTCAGGGGCTGATCCCGCCAGTATTCCACGTCGGCATAGTATTTCTCCTTGAGGCGGCGGGCGGCAAACTCGCAGTAGGTGCGCCAGGCTTCGTTTTCCTCGAAGATCCGGCGGATCTTCTCCGCCTCCGGCGACGCTTCGACGGCTTCCTCCAGCAGGATCTCATCCATGACGCCGCCCCCCAGGGCCACCTCGCCGCCGGTCTTCAGCTCCACCTCCCTGCCGCTCATGATATAGGCGAAATCGGTGGTGGAGGAGCCGACGTCCACGACCAGCACCGGCTTCGACAGGATATCATAGCCCACCTGCAGGTGCTTCGAGCGGCAGGCGCTCACCAGGGCGGCCCGGGATTCCGACACGATCTTCAGGGGCGGATAGCCTGCGCTCTCGAAGATGCCCCGGTATTCCTCCCGGGCGGTCTTGTCCCATCCGGCAGGGCAGCCCACATAGAAGCACTGGTCGTCGCCCCGCACCAGCTCTCCGGAGAGCAGCAGCTCCCCCAGCACGCCGGCGGCGAAGCTTTTGAGATCGCCCTTCGCGGCGCTCTCCGTCAAAAACCTGCTCTTGAAGCGCAGCCGCCGGACCAGCACATCCGGGTCGTAGCAGGCCCCCTCGCCGATCAGCATCTGCCCGTCCCGCTTCATGGCGTAAGCCGTGATGAAGCTGCCGGCCTCCTGCACGGGGATCACCGCCGGGGCAGTCCCCTCTCCCTTGACGAGCCTGGTGACGGCGCTCTCCGCGTCGCCCAGGTCAAATCCGTAAAAGCGTTCCATCCTTCATCCTCTTCCGGCGGAGGCCATGCCCTTTTTCAGCAGCCTGCCGCCGGCAGCCAGGGCGGGCCGCAGGGTGCCGCCGGCAAAGGCGGGCATCATGTCGAACCACGCGCTGTTGTCGACGCGCGCGCCGCCCTCGTTCCCGCTCTGCCGGACGGCGTCCATGGTCCAGTCCACCACGTCGATCCCCTTTGTGTGCAGGTAGAACCGGATCCGGGAAATCTCCTCCTCCGCCTGCTCGTCTTCGCCCCGCCTGCCGTAGGCGTCCTCCAGCAGCCGGCCCAGCAGCTCCAGCTCCTCCGGGTCCGCGGCAAGGGCCCGCTCCGTCATGCGCGCCTTCGCCTGCTGCCCGGCAGCGCTTCTGACCTCCTCCAGGCGCTTGTCCATGACCAGGATCACGGTCAGGAGGCGGGTGTAAAGGAGGGAAGCGTCCACCGTCGTCTCGGCGTGGAGCGTCTCCTTCGCGCCCGCTTTTCCCCGCCGGAGCAGCATCCCCGCGAAGAACAGCGCGGCGGAAGCCAGCAGCGGCGCGCCCGCCAGGAG
>JAEETX010000103.1 GCA_016286665.1 Oscillospiraceae bacterium | reverse complement strand
CGAGGCTTTATTCGGGCGTGTGGTCGAAATACTTCTTGATGCGGAATTTGCCCAGCTCCCGCATGAAAGCGCCGGTGATGTTCAAATTCAGGCCGTTGTGGCTGACGCCGTAGAAGAAGCCGCCGTCGTGCTGGATCTTGCGGTTGATGCACACCAGGCCCTGGCTGCCGTTGCAGTTTTCCTCCACCCACTGGAACAGGTAGACGTCAGGCCGCCGCTGGATATAGAAGCAGGGGCTGGACCAGGTGGCGCCGCCGGAGTTGTCCCCGGAGAAGATGGTCCAGGAATAGCTCTCGGGGGAGGAATAGACGTGGATGGAGCTCATGGTATCGCTGTAGGCCCAGGCGAAGCACTGACCCACCAGCTCGTCGGTGAAGTGATGCCGCCGGGCGAAGGGCGCGGCGCTCACACCCGGCGCCTCCACGGTGCCGAACAGCACGTTGGCGCCCGCCTCCCACTCGCTGTGCCAGTTGCCGATGCCGGTCTTGATGGTGGTGCTGAGGCCGGTCTTGAAGTCCACGATCTGGGCCACCATGGAATAGTCGGGGTCGCCGGTGAGCATGTGGGCGAAGAAATACAGCTCCTTGTCCGGCTCGAAGCAGAGGTACTTCTCCTCCTTCCAGTTGCGGCTGCCGTGCCGCCACTTGAGGGTGGTGCCGTCCACGACCTGATACTCCCAGGCCTTGCCCTTGTCCCCGCTCCAGGGGGCCTGGGCGTATTTTTCATTGTCGTTCCAGACCTTGAACTTCTTGCCCACCAGGGCGAAGCACTGGGCCATATTGTTGCCGGAGGCCATGATGTTCTGGCCGCCGCCGAAGATGAACTGCTTCTCCTTGGCGTGCGCCAGGGCTTCCTCCCGCGTCATGGGGATGTCCATGTCGGCGGGGCGATAGGAGTAGCGGCCGCCCTTCGCCTTGAAGGAAGCGGCCATGGGGCGCTCCTTGTCGCCGAAGGAGGTGATCTTCTCCAGGTGGGCCGCGTCGCCGGTGAGCTCCAGCTCCGCCCGGTGCAGCTTATAGGTCAGACTGTTGTCCTCCTCGAAGCCGAATTCCACGCCGGCGGCGGTGAAGTCGAAGAAGTTCATCACTTCGATCCACATCTTGCCGGAGAATTCCACCTCCCAGCGGGCGTAGACATAGTTCTCGTCGTCGATGCGGATATAGTCGGCGGGGTTGGTCATGGTGATGCCGCCCATTTCCTTGCCCAGCTCCGTGAAGGTGGTGCAGCAGACGCTGGGGTTGAAGGTCAGGATCTCATAACCGCTGTCGAACTTCCAGTGCAGGCCCCGGCCCTCGATGCGGTTGGTGGTGGTCATGAGCTTTTCGGGCTTTTCGTTGTCCCCCTTGTCCAGCCAGCCGAAGTAATACTCCCGCTGGATCTCCCGGGGGATATCCCGGTAGTGGGTGGGCTTCCGCTGGCCGAACATGTCGCCCCCCACGGGCACGGAGATGCCGAACCAGGTTTCAAAGGCGGTGCAGGCCCAGGTCCGGCGGTCGATCACCAGGTGCCAGCCGCGGCTGGTGCCGGGGATCAGGTGGGTCAGCAGGGTGATGGGACCCTGGGAGATGGCGGCATAGGGCGCGGTGTACTTCTTGCCGTTCTCGTTCACCACCAGTTCCTTCTTGTCCGTGATCTCATAGCTGAGCTTCTTGGGGGCGAATTCACCCTCCAGCTTCACGGCGAACTTCATGCCCTTCAGGCAGGGGCAGCTTTCCCCGGCGGCGCGTCCGACGGCCTTGGCGTTTTCCTCCACGTATTCCGGGGTCAAGGGATCGAATTTGGTGAAAAACATGCTTTTTGACCTCCATTTAATGTTTTGTTTTGTTGATTTTATTCTATCACAGCCCACGGGATTGTCAATCGGATTCTTCGGGGGCCGGGGGATATTCCGTGCACAGCAGGCGGTAGGGAGCTTCGTCCTCCTCGATGGCGGGGAAGCGGCCCACGGGAGGCTGGAAGCGGTTGTCGTTTTTGTCGTCGTTCACCTGGCTCACTTCCCCCAGGAGCACGGGTCCCGTGCCCGGCAGGAGGGAGAAATCGTGATAGAGCCGGGGGTAGATATGGATGCTCTGCCCCGGCTGCAGCGCCACCTGGGTCCCGGCGGGCACGGAGGTCCTCCGCCCGTCGGAGATCACCTCCACGTCGGAACGGTCGTCGATGCGCTCGTCGCTCCGGGAACGGTAGAGGCGGATCAGCACCGTGCCGCCCCCCCGGTTGATGATGTCCTCGCTTTTCTGCCAGTGGAAATGGTTGGGGGCATACTGCCCCTCCCGGAGGTACAGCAGCTTTTCCGCATACACCTGGGGGTATTTCTCCGGCATAGCCCGGCTGCCGTTGCGCAGGGTGATGAGGGAGAAGCCGAAATGGGCAAAGTCCCCCCGGCCGTAGTCGGTGATGTCCCAGCCCAGGCCGCAGTCGCGCACTTCGTCGTATTCGTGGCCCAGCTCTGCCCAAGCCTCCGGCGTGAAGGCGCAGAAGGGAGGCAGGGGGAATCCCCGGAGGGCGCAGAAGGCCTCCATCTCCCGGAGGGCAGCGTTTATTTCGCTTCGTTTCACAGGATGACCTCCTTCACATTGAAGCCCCGGAGCCAGAGGCAGGCCTCCGCCGCCGCCGTCTCCAGGCGCACCGTCCGCTCCTCTCCCGGCAGCAGCAGGAGGAAGTTCCGGTCGGAGAAAACGGGCAGAAGGGTCTTTTTCGTCTTCGGGTCCTTGAGGCGGACCTCCGTCATGAGGGCGGGGACGCCGCCGGGATTGCGGATGCGGGCCAGGAAGCAGCCCTCGCCCTTGGTGAGATGCCCCTCCAGCCGCACCTGGGGCAGGCTGCGCAGGCCCCGGTAGTCCGTGTGGTCCCAGCCGTTGAGCCAATAGTTGTTTTCCACGGGCTCCTGCCCCTCCTCCAGCACCGTCAGGCGCATGAGCTGCACTTCGTTCATCCACCTGGGGGCTTCCATGACGTAGCGGGCGGAGCCGGCGGGGGCGTCGAAGGTCCGCTCCTCCTGCCGCAGCAGACTGCCGGAGAGGTCAAAAAGCTCCATGCGCAAGGTAAGCTGCCGGTCCCGGGCCGTGGCGTTTACCAGGCAGAGCTCCTCCCGCAGCACGTCGTAAACGGCGTTCACGCTGCGGCAGCCGTCCCTGCAGCCCTGGAAACCCCCGTTGATATCGTAATAAGCGTCGTAGGTCTGCCATACCGTGCTGGGCCAGGCGGGGTTGCTCATCCACATGAGGAGGCCCCGGCTCTCCCCGGCGAAGACCGCCTCGAACATGGCCTTGTGGTTGGAATAGCAGAGGAGCTGGCTCAGGCGGGTGAATTCCTCCAGGCTGTCGTAATCCCCGTAGCTTGCCCGCAGCTGGGCCTCGAATTCATCGGAGCGCATGGCTCCGCCCCGGCAGAAGTCGTGGAGGGCCCAGACCTCGTCGATGGGCCAGCGGTGGTCCTTCCCCAGCATGGCCTCCATGGTCTCCAGGGAGGGGATGTTCATCATGCCCCGCTCGGAGTGGAGGGTGTGGTAGGTGTGGCCGAAGTAGTATTCCGGCCCGGCGCTGTGGTAGGGGCCGAAGCCGCTGACGGGGCTGAGGGCGCTGTGGGGGAGATAGGGCCGCGTCCCGTCCCATTGGGCGCAGAGCGCCCGCAGACCCTTGTCGATGCTCTCGGGGGCATAGCCCTCGTTTCTCGCGCAGTAAAGGGCCGTGGAGGGGTGCTTTCGCACCCGGCGCAGCTTGTCCTCCGCATTTGCCAGGAACATTTCTTCGTCCGCAGGGTCCGGCCCGTCCACGGGGTTAGCCAGCCAGAAGTCGTCCCAGATAAGGATGCCGTATCTGTCGCAGGCGTCGTAGAATTCCTCCCGGCCCACCATACCCACCCAGTTGCGGATCATGGTGAAGTTGAGGTCCCGGTGGAAGCGGACGCGGACGTCGTAATCCTCCGGGGTGCAGCGCAGCAGGGCGTCGTCCATGCCCCAGTTGCCGCCCCGGCACAGGATAGGCACGCCGTTGCAGGATAAGGTGAAGGGCCATTCCATGTCCCAGCGCAGCTCCCGGATGCCGAAGGGGAATTCCTGCCCGTCGCTCTCCTCGCCGCCGGCGAGGGCGGTCAGGGCGCAGGTGTAAAGATAAGGCTCTCCGTAGGTGTTGGGCCACCAGAGGCGGGGCTGCGGGACGGCGAGGGAAGCGCAGACTTCCCGGCTTTCCCCCGGCGCAAGGTCCGTCTCCTCGCTTTCAAAGGGCAGGCCGCCCGGCATGACAGTCCCGCGGAAGCGGGCGCGGAGGGGCGTTTCCCCGGTGTTGCGCAGCACGGCGGAGACGGTGAGGCGAGCTTCGCTGTGGTCCTCCGCCAGCTCCGTCTTCACCCAGGGGTCCTCCGCCAGCAGCCTTCCCCGGCTGCGCGTCAGCTCCACCGGGCCGATGAGGCCCACGTTCCGCCCCGGCACCGTGGGCATCCAGTCCCAGCCCGCGGCGGCGTGGATGGTGGGGTTGTCCGCTCCCAGGGGTCCGCCGTTGGGCCCCGCGGTCTCCCGTGTGTGGACCTTGACGGGACCGGGGGTGGCGTTGGTCAGCACCCGGATGGCCAGGCAGTTCCCCCGGGGCTTCAGCAAGTCCGTCACGTCCCACTTGCCCCGCAGGAAGGCCCCTTCCATCTTGCCCAGACAGCTGCCGTTGAGCCAGACCTCCGCTTTCCAGTTCGCCTGATGCAGGGTCAGCCAGGTCCGGCCCTCTCCCTCCGGCGCGTCGAAGACCCGGCGGTACCAGAAATCCGTCTGGAACCAGCCGTGGGAGATCTGGAACTGGCCGTCGGCGCTGTCCAGCTCCGGCACGGCTCCGGCCCGCTGCCAGCTCACCAGGGCCGTCCCCGGCACCTGGGCGGGCAGCCAGGCGGAATCGTCATAGTCCTGAGAGAGGGCTTCCCCCTCCTCCCGGACCTCCGCCGCCCGGGCGATGCGCCAGGGGCTTTCCGGCAGGGGCGGGGTCTCGCCGTCCCCCAGCAGCTCCACCTTGCCGATCTCGCAGCGTTCCCCGGGGGCCGTGCGGAAGTATAGGCGCAGCCTGTCCGTGCGCAGCTGACCCGGCAGGATGATCTGCTCACCCTCCTGGGGACGGAGGGTGCGATGGGTGAACCACCGCTCCCCCACGGGGAGCTGGATTTCCAGTGCGCCGGGGCAGCGCCGCCAGGTGATGCGGATCATCTGCACCGTGCAGGGTCCGCCCAGGTCGAACAGCAGCCATTCCCGGCCGGAATCGCCGCTCAGCCAGTAAGCCTCCGGGTCCCCGGAGGTGACCAGATGGCCGCAGTGGTCCCGGTCCGCCGCTGCGGAATGGATGACCGCCCGGCGGTAAGCAAGATCGCGCATAGGGTATCCCTCCTCGGTGATGTGGTTGTGTTTTTCTATTTCATTATACCATGTCCCGGAATGACGGGAAAGAAAAATCTCCCCGCGGCAACGCCGCGGGGAGAAAAAGGGATGCGTTATTTCTTGAGTACACTGTCCAGGAAGGCGAAAAGCTTCTCCTCATTTTCCGGGGTCGCATAGTCCGGGTGGCCGTGGGTCCTTCCCTCCAGGGCCTGGAGGATGGCCCGCCCCTCGCCGCAGACGGCGTTGATCTTGTCCACCAGGGCGGGGGAAGCCTCATAGGGAACGATCTCGTCGGCGGTGCCCCCCTGGATGAGGGTGGGGGCGCAGTCCTTGGTGACATAGCTGCCGGGCCAGGTGAGGGCCATGAGCTCCGGATGCTCCCGGCAGACCACGCCGACGAACTGGTCGGCGAAGTTGGGCATCTTGAAGCCGCCCGTGGCGGGGCTGTTCTCGGTGAACTCGCTCTGCATCACGAGGTCATACACGCCGAATAGGCCGATGGCCGCCTGCACGGCGGAACTGACGCCGGGATTGCCCATGCTGTAGTCCTCCAGGGCGGCCACGTCGGCGCTGGCGCCCAGCAGGGCGGCGAAGTAGGCCCCGGCGGAGTTGCCCCCCACGGCGAAGCGGTCCGGGTCCAGGCAGTATTTCGCGGCGTTAGAGCGCAGGAAGCGGACGCCCGCCTTCACGTCGTAGACCGGCAGGGGGAATTTCGCCTCCTGGGAGAGGCGGTGGTTCATGTTCACCACCGCGTAGCCCCGGCGGATGCCGTTCATCAGGTAGATGTTCTGGGTGTCCCGCTTGTCGCCGCCCCAGAAGGCGCCGCCGTGGATGAAGATGATGGTAGGGAAGGGGCCGTCCCCCTCGTCGGGGAGATAGATATCCAGGGACTGGGGGTTGCCGCCGCCGGGAACGTAGGGGATGTCCAGGAATTTGCGCTTCACGGCGCTCACGTCCATGGTGGGCAGGGCGAATTCGCCGGGCTTGGCTTCGGGCGTGACGATCTTGATAACGTCCATGATATGCCTCCTGTTTTGTTATTCTGTCTGTCCCCAAAATAGCACACCCGCCTCCCCTTGTCAAAGGGGAAACGGGTATTGTGGAAGGCTCCGCCCTGCGGGACGAAGGGGGAGGACCCCCGGCCCGCCGCAGCGGAAAACCCCCGTCCCCCGTCCAAAAGTGGGGAATCCAATGGGGGCGGAGCCCCCATTGGATTCCCCAGGGGATTACGAAGGACGAAGTGTTTTTACGAGGAAAGATACGATAATCTTTAAGTTTATGACGTTGCCTCAGAAAGGAAGGCCGATTCAGCCCTTCCCATCCCGCCGGGGGAAACGGGCGTACATCGCTTTCAGACCGTCGTTCAGCTCCGCCAGCCCCCGACGGTCCATCTTCTGACAGACGCAGATCTCCTTCCAGGGGGAACCGGTGTCGTAGACGAAGCGCGCCTGCACCGCGTATGTTTCCTCTGTCCGGGTCACGGCGAGGGCGAGGTAGGGCTCCGTGAGATCGGTGATCGTCCCCGATTCCCGGCCTTCCAGGATGGCGTCGACGGTCTCCGTCAGCTCCGCCAGCTCGAAGGCCAGCAGGCAGCTGTCCACCTGGCGGAAGGAGAGCTGCCCGTCGTCGTAGCGAATGCCCACGTTCAGCCAGTTGGCGTCGAAATAATCATCCTCGGCGTCGGGGAACTCATAGCCCAGGACGTCCAATTCCAGGCTCTTGTTGTTTTCGATAAGTGTGATGCTCATTTTCCTATCCTCAATGCATCAGCAATTCCTGTTCCAGTACGTCCGCATACCGCTGAACGACAGGACCCAAACTCTTCAGCCACCGCTTGGTTTCCGCGCTAGCTTTATAGTAAGTCGGCTGCTGTCGTATCTCGATGGTTTTCTTCAGCGGCGTTTCATCGGGAAAGATATGCTCCTCCAACGCCCAGAGCCCCGCCCTGGTTTTGGCGATGATATCGTTGTACCTCAATGTATAGATGCAGCGCGCAATGTCCAGCAGCCAGCCGCAGGAATAGAGCGTTTCATTTGATTCGACAGCATATTTCCGGATGGAATCGTAATGCGCCCGGACCGCCGAGACCAATTCCTCCCTGCCAGGCGGTGGGAATACCCATGGCTCCCCTCCTAAGATGGGCTTTCCGTACTTTGCCAGCTCGAACAGGGAGAAAGCGTCGTGGGCAAAGCGGTCGGTCACGCGCTGCCCGCTGGTCCCCCAATAGACCAGCCTGTGAAATGATTGGCTGAGGTATTCTGTTCTGTCGGCAATGATCCCTTCAAAGCAGCGATAGTACGGATTACCGGGATCATTTTTGAGCATATCCTGCCGGAGGGTAAGCAGCTGCATGGCCTGACTTTCGGAGATCGGCCTGTCGGTGAGCGCGACGAAATCAATGTCGCTCCACCCCAAGCGAAAATCATCCAGCACGACGCTTCCGTAAAGCCAGACGCCATAGACGTTTCCATCCATGATCGTGACGATCTCATCCGTCGCCTTCGTGATTGCATGAAGCATCAGCCAAAATATCCCTCCGATATGAGCAGCTCCAGGACCCGCGCCTCACGCTCCAGCATCATGGGATGATTATGCGGGCTTTCCATAACGCTGCGGTTCCTGCGGATTGCGGTATAAGGATCGACCCATTCCAGCGTGTATGCCTCCTCCGCTTCGTATCCGTCCAGGTTTTGCGGGGCTGCGGAAGTCTCAACCTCACAAA
>JAEETX010000102.1 GCA_016286665.1 Oscillospiraceae bacterium | reverse complement strand
CACGAAATAATCCTTATCCCTCACCAGATCAAACAATCTTTCGTAGGCGGGCTTGGGAGGATCCATGTAGCGGTTGACGTAGATATTGCGGCTCCAAAAGGCCCACTCCTCCTCCGGCGGAAGCTCCATGACGTAGAATCCGCCGGAGTACATATCCTCAAAATGATACTTGTCGGCAAAATCCCGGAAATACTTCTCGAATCGCTCTCCCGCGTATTCAAAACCGGCAGAGGTGGAAAGGCCCGCACCTGCGCCGATGATCACCGAGTCAGCTTCCTTCAACGCATCCCGCAGCTTGTCCACACCATCAGGTGTGTTCATCGGGGTAAATCTTCTTCTGAACATCAGGCGCACCGCCTTTCCTTATATTCTTTCATCTGATAAGCGACATCTGAAATCTGTTGTTTTCATGTGTATTATGCCGTTTTCCGCATGGTGCGCGAAACTACCAAAACCGGCGTGTTCATCCCGACGCCGATCTCCAGAAAAAGCAGGGGAAGCCCTGCATGGGAATCCAGGAAATCCTGATACGCCGCCGAAGCCCTGTGCCAGCCTTCATCCTCCACAAAGGAATCGTCCGAACGGAGATTCATCGTGAAATCCCGTCCGTCATCCGGGCATTTGGGCAGCAGCTCTGTGGGGATCGCCATTTTGAGACGGCCGTCCTCCGGCGGTTCAAACAGGCCCCGGGCATTTCGGACGAAGCCCTGGGCTTCCATGGCCCGATGGACCCACGCTTCATTATCGTATGTCTTCCGGTTCGCGGGGTCCGTGCTCTGAAACAGGCCGTAGTCTCCCTGCGTGTAAAAGAGCCGCGTTTTGTCGAAGCCGGCCTTTTGGAAACAGTGATCCACATTGGTCGTGATCACGAAATAGTCCTTGTCCTTTACCAGGGCAAGCAGGTCCTCATAGACCGGCTTCGGCGGATCCAGATAACGGTTGACATAGATATTTCGGGCGAAGAAGGCCCACGAGATTTCCTTCGACGGATAGGCGTAGAAGCCGCCGGAATACATATCCCGGATCCCATAGGTGCGGAAAAATCCGAAAACCACTTTGCAAACCGTTCGCCGGCATAGGTGAAACCGGCGGCGGTGGAGAGTCCCGCGCCCGCTCCGATCACAACGGCGCCGGCTTCCCGGATTTCCTCTTTCAGACGCGCTATGGCTTCCTCACGGGAGGCGTCGCCGGAGGTCATCCTGCCCCGGAGACGACGGACATAGGCGATCCCCCGGTCGATCGACGCTGTGTATCCGTTCGGGAGCTCCGTGTGATCCCCGTTCATCGCGGCAGCTCACAGAGACGCGCCGAAAGCCCTGACCTCGGCAAAAGCTTCCTCCGTGCCGACCTTTTTGCCGTCGTATGCAAAGACGCCCAGGTCCTCCGCCTGGATGAAATTCAGGATGCCCCTGTACTGCGCTTCAATAGCGCCGTAGACGTTGGGGGAACCGGACGTCAGGAGCAGCGCCCACTTTTTGGCCGCCGGAGACATGACCGCATAGAAGCGGGAAACGACGGACTGCAGCTGGCCGGTCAGGCCGAAATAGTAGACCGGAGAAGCCAGCACCAGCATCTCCGCCTCCGCCAGAGCGGGATAAACCTCCGCCATGTCGTCCTTCTGGATGCAGGCGCCGTTTCCCTTCGTGTGGCAGTATTCACAGCCCTTGCAGCCGCCGATCTTCATGGTGCCCACCTGCAGGACGGATACCTGATGGCCTTTGCTCTCCGCGCCCTCCTGAAAGGCGGCGACCAGGGCGGCGGTGTTTCCCTTGGGACGGGGACTTCCGTTCAATACTACGATTTTCATTTTTCCCTCCTTACGATCCTGCTTCAATAATTCCCGGCGCTGATTTCGAAATAGGCCTGGGGGTGTGCGCAGACCGGACAGATGTCGGGAGCCTTGGTTCCCACGACGATATGGCCGCAGTTGCGGCATTCCCAAATCTTGACCTCGCTCTTTTCGAAGACTTCCCGTGCTTCCACATTGCGCAGCAGCGCCCGGTAACGCTCCTCATGATGCTTTTCGATGGCCCCGACGGCGCGGAACTTTGCCGCCAGCTCGTGGAACCCTTCCTCGTCGGCGGTCCTGGCAAAGCCCTCGTACATGTCGGTCCATTCATAGTTCTCGCCGTCGGCTGCGGCGGCGAGGTTTTCTGCCGTGCCGCCGATCCCGTTGAGCTCCTTGAACCACATCTTGGCATGTTCCTTTTCGTTGTCGGCAGTCTTCAGGAACAGCTCGGCGATCTGCTCATAGCCCTCTTTCTTCGCAGCAGAAGCGAAATAGGTGTATTTGTTTCTGGCCTGGGATTCCCCGGCGAAAGCCGCCTCCAGGTTCTTTTCCGTCTGTGTTCCGGCGTAAGGGTTCATTTCCTTTTTCTCCTTCCTGCGGATGCTTTTCCGTTCACGCTTTCCAAAGGGAGTGCAGGTTGCAGTATGCGTAGACGGCCCTGACCTCATCCCCTTCGCAGATCGGGAAGCAGACTTTCGGCTCGTCTCCGGGCTTCAGCGCTTTGCGCTGGTTCCCGTATTTCGTCTGCAGGGACACCCATTCGATGTAATGCTCCGGCAGCATGGGATGGACGGCGGCGCCGATCGTGACAAAAACCTTGTTGTCCCTGACCTCGAAGACCGGCACATGCTTTTCCACGGACGCGTCCGTCGTTCCCGGGATGATCTCCTGCATTTTTTCCCCGCAGCAGACCAACGGCGCGCCGGTGCCCTTGACGATCGCGATGATCTGCCCGCAGACCGCGCAGCGATAGAACTTCATTTCCATAATGATGCCTCCTTCTTTTTATAATGCCTTTCTTCCTGCTCCCTGTCGCCAACATGCTGAGCGGCGGGGAGACGACTGCGATTTTTCCGCTGACCGGATGAATGCTTCCGTGTCCCACGCGCCCGGGGCCTCGATGACGGCGGAGGCCCGCTTGTGTGCGCGTGCAGCAGTATTTAACACAGGTTCATAATAACCTGTACGGCGAAGCTTGTCAATTCGGAGGAACAAGCCGCCGCATATTGCGCTTTCCGTCACCGGCGGGAATTGACAGGCTTCTCCCCTGCACTTATAATAAATATAAAACAGAGCAGTCCATCTCCAGGTATCTTGACGGTCACATGGGGCTGGTCGGGACCGTACAGAACGCGATCGGGGCGGAGACGCTGAGCGAGCTGAGCGACGTGCTGAACGCAAACTACCACAGCATGCTGATGAACCGGACCAACGCGATGATCGCTGCCGGCGGCAGGATCGATACCCGCAACGCCGCCATGAGCTCCGTCGCGGGACTGCTGGGCGTTTCCCATGTCATCGCGCGGTCGACGCCCATGCAGATCATCGACGCCAAGGGGAACAAGGTCAACGGAACGTTCATGATGGAAGCGAAGGGCATGGACCCCGACGATCTGCCGCCGGAAGCGGAAAAGGTGAGCCTGGATTGCGCAAACAAGACCGACGGGAAGGCATTCAAGGACGCGGCGGACCTGCAGGTCCTGGACTACATCTGCGGCAATGTGGACCGTCACCCCGCCAACTTCTTCCTCAAGTTCGACAAGAAGGGCAAGCTCTCCGGCATCCAGGGCATCGGCAACGACTGCTCCTTCGGCACCCTCGTTCCCAAATTCGGCGAAGGCTTCAACCGTCTCGTGGCCGCGGTGGATTGGAAGGTCATGAGCGAATCCATGTATAACAAGATCAGGGACCTGACCCCCGCGCAGCTGAAATTCTCCCTGCGCGGCTACGGTCTTTCCGAGGAGGAAATGGAGGCGGCCTGCGCACGCCTGAAGCACGTCAAGACCATGGCAGAGAAATATGCCGTAAAGGGATCGGATAAACCGAAGAAGAACAGGCTCCTGATCGTACCCGATGACAAATTCAAGGATCTGAAGCTGGAAAACCTTACGGCCTACAAGGAACTCTATGCCGGCCAGGACGCCCCTCCCATCCAGCTGGAGACCAATGTGTTCGCCATGATCCACGGCAATCTGAAGGACTTCAAGGACCTGCGGAGAGAGCAGGAAGCAAAGCGGCTCGCGGAGAAACGGCAGCGCGAGACCCTGAAGAGCGAGATCGCCATCGGTTCGGACAACCGGGCCAACCCCGGCGCCATCGTGAAGAACGCGGAACAGGCGGAGAAGCTGAACAAGGAGATGGACAAGCGCACGAATCCCTGGAAGCTGTTCTGGAAATCCTCCCCTGCCTATGAAAAGATGGAGAAGGCGACGCAGGATTACTTCAAATATCAGCGCCGGCTGAAGGAGCGACTTGCGCTGGCGAAAGACCCGATCTACACGGGCAAGGCCAAGAACGCGGGCCGCAACTTCGACCGGGAAGCCGTTGTCTCCAAAGCGGATATGGAGAAGATGCGCGAGCTGGCCCGGAAAATGTTCGACGCCGCCAACGCCTACTGTGAAGGCAAGAGGGATCTGAATCCGGAAACGGCCAGCACCTATCAGAAGAACCGCCTTGAAATCGGGCAAATGAGCAGAGAATTCGCAAGAAAGGCGATGGAGCCCCTCACGGAAAAGGAAAACCTGACCCTCGAAGCCAATGAAAAGCTGGCGCAGGAGAACGAAGCCCGCACGAGGGGCGACCGGGAAGCGGCCGAAGACCTGGCGGCTAACGGCCCGGTACTGCAATAAGCCTGAGCGCACCGCCTTGTCTTCGTCTGAAATCAAACCGTTCCCGGAAAACGCAAAGGAGGAACTATGGGTAAAGTCAACCGTAAATTCTATGGTCTGAGTCAGTATAAGGGTCCCTACTGCTATGAACTGGCGGGAAAACAGTTCCGCCTCGTCATGGACGACGGAAGGACGTTCGCTCTCCGCTTTCTCGACGAATCCAGTCTGCAGTGGTCGGAGAATGACCAGCCGCCCAGGATCGACGGATATCAGTGCCTGAAGGGCGACGATACGACCTATCTGGTGAATATCCGGCTGCCGGAGGATGACGGCAGATTTTCCTATAACTGGGTCCTGGACACGGAGCAGCGGCTGGTCACCATGGACGTCATGGAGCGGCACTATGAGAAAGACCTGGACCGCCTTGTCCGCAACACGCCCTTCTTCGGCGCGATCGACGCGCCCGGCCTCCCGCTTCCGGAGCTGCGGCACCATTTCAGCGCCCGTATGGCCGGCGGACATATCTTCTGGCACTATAATCCCGGCCACGTCCTCCAGCATATTTACCACACGCCGAAAGCGATCCGCGCCAGCACCGGCGACGGCCTGACGCCGGCGGAAACGCAGCGCAACCGGATGAAATACCTTCTGGAAAGCCCGAATCCCGCGGATCGGGCGGAAGCGGAAAAGTCCATCGAAGCCTATAAGCAGCGGGAGACCTATTATCCGATCTTCGAGGAGCCCTGCTTCCACATCTGGATCAAGGAGAATCTGAACCTGTTCTGCTTCGTGGAGGAGATCATGTGCCGTCGTTCGCCGGCGCACGATCAGGGCGGCGGTGGGATACTGCTGCTCCAGGATATCGAGCGGCTCATTGAAGTCGGCGTATGCTTCAATTCCCATGAGAATTACATGGTCACAGCCTATGGCGACAGCAATGAAAACAGCGACCCCTTCGACACGCTGCCGACGCCCTATGCGGAGGAATGGAAGAACCTGACCAGCATGCCCAGCATCTATTGGCCGGTGCCGGTGGAAGCAGACAAATAGGCTGCCGCTGCGCGCATGCTGCCGGGGAAACGGCCTTCACCCCGTTCATCCCGGAAAAAGCGCTGGATTTCAATCGCTGTTTGAGATATCATGAAGATAACAGGAAACAACGGAGGGCCGTCGGAAGGGCGCGCCCGATCGCGCCGGTCCCGCAGACGGAGCGGCAGACCGCAAAAAAGGAGTGAGAGTCAGGGATGTATCCGTTCAAAGCCATTACCCCGCGCATTCAGCGCCAGCGGGAAGCCATCCGCAACCGCGTGATCCGGCTGGATTCCGAGCATGCCATGCTCGCCACGGAAGCCCGCAAGAAGGACCTCAACACCATTCCCATCATCCAGAGCGCCCGCCAGCTCAAGTATTTGGCCGAGAACCTGACGCTGCGCGTGGAGGACGACGACGTTCTCGTCGGCAACCGCGGCCGCTACATGAGCAGCCATCCCCACCATCCCGAAGCCAGCGAGGGCCTGGGTTTCATCATCGAGGGCATCGACAAGGGCGAGTGGACCCTGAAGGAGGACGGCCTGTACCACAATCCCGAAAGCGAGGACCTGCGCCTCTGCGCCTCTCCCGAGGATGTGGAGAACATCCGCAGCATCCAGGATTTCTGGCAGGGCCGCACCTTCGACTGCTGCGGCGACGGCTTTGCCCCGGACGGGCTGGAAGAGCTCAAAAGCCTGGGCGCAACCAAGCACAGCGTCTTCATGAAGCACCTGATCGGCTGCCGTCCCGGGCATCTCATCGCCGGACACCACAAGATCATCAACGTGGGCTACGGCGCCATCCGGAAGCAGGCGCAGGACTGGCTGGACGCCCATTACGGCAACATCATGGGGGACGACTCCCGGAAATACCTGTTCTACTCCGCCGTGGTCATCAACTGCGACGCCTGCACCATCTATATCCGCCGCTACGGCGACGCGGTTCTGGCCAAGGCGAAGACCTGCGCCGATCCCGCGCGCAGGGCGGAGCTGGAAAAGATGGCCGACAGCCTCTACTGGATCTCGGAAAACCCGGCCCGCACCTTCTGGGAGGCCTGCCAGGCGTCCCTGATGTACGCGCTGCTCATGTACGCCAACAACTGCGTGGCCTTTTCCACCGGCCGCTTCGACCAGTTCACCTACGCCCAGTACAAGCACGATATGGAAAACGGCCTGCTCACCGAGGATCAGGCCCAGGAAATCGTGGACGCCTATTTCCTGAAGGTCAACAACCTCTATGCGGGCGGACCCCAGCTTCTGGTCCATATGATCGGTGCCAACAGCTATCAGCACACCACCATCGGCGGCCAAAACAGCGACGGGACGGACGCCACGAACCCCATCAGCTATATGGTGCTGGAATCCATCGCCCGCCTGAAGCTCCACGACCCCACCATCTCCATGCGCGTGTGCAAGACCACGCCCAAGGAGCTGTTCCAGCTGGCGATCGAGACCACGAAGATCGTGGGCGGTCTGCCCCTGTTCCAGAACGACGACGTGATCATCCCCGGCCTCATGCGGGAGAACGGCTTTACGCTGGAGGACGCCAGGCAGTATGCCATCCTGGGCTGCCAGGAGATCGTGGGGCCCGGTATGGAATATCCCTGCTCCAACGGCAACACCGCCCCCTATTCCAGCCTGAACTACGGTGTCGTCTTCGACATGGCCATCAACGACGGCTGCAATCCCTTCAACGGCGCCCAGAGCCGCCTGCACACCGGCTTCCTGTATGAGATGAACTCCATTGAGGAGGTGCGGGAGGCCATGCGCAGGATGGTGGACTATCTCATGACCCTGCAGGTCTCCATCGACAACTACACGGACCTTCTCCAGCAGTACCACGGCACGGAGGTCCTGATCTCCATCAGCATGGAGGGCTGCATGGAATCCGGCAAGGACTGCACCTGGGGCGGCTGCAAGTACAACTCCTACGGCGGCACGGCCACAGGCCTTGCCACCATCGCCGACTGTCTGACCACCATCAAATACATGTGCTTCGACAAGAAGCTCTGCACCACCCGGGAGCTTTACGACGCGGTGATGGCCAACTGGGAGGGCTATGAGGTCCTGCGCCAGCAGATCATCCGGGAGGTCCCCCACTACGGCAACGGCGACCCCTATGCGGACATGGAAATGAAGTGGATCGCCGACACCTACTACAACGCCTGCAAGCTGTGCTACAGCACCCGCACGGACAACTACAAGGCCGGCATGTACGGCGCTTCCGACCATGTCACCCAGGGCTACACCACCTGGGCCACCCCCGACGGGCGGAAGACGGGCCAGCCCATCGCCGACGCGGCTTCCCCGGTGCAGGGCCGCGACCAGAACGGCCCCACGGCGGTATTCGAGTCCTCCGTGTGCTACGACCACACCAAGTACATGGACGGGCTCGCGGTGAACATGAAGATCCACCCCTCGGCCATGAATGGGCAGGA
>JAEETX010000024.1 GCA_016286665.1 Oscillospiraceae bacterium | reverse complement strand
GGCGATTTGCAGTGCAATACGATCTTTTTCCAGCCGAAGGGCTGGAAAACTGCGGGGAGACTTCACCGCAGCCATCAAACGATTTTTCAATCGTTTGATGGAAGATCAGTATTATGTTTTCATTATATATTCTGCCGCCGGAGGATTGCAACCAAAAAGAAAGAGGCGGAAGGGCAAATCTGCCCTTCCGCCGCAGACTGAAGACAAACCGATCGGCAGAGGTTCGACATGCATGGGGGAACCGTGAGAGGGGACGGGAATCCCCCCTTCCGCCGGGTATCAGTAGTCCCATTTGTGGACGCTGTAGGCCCTGTCCGCGCCGTTGAGGTCCAGCAGCATCTTCTGGTAATAGGTGGTGCCGGAATACTTTTTCTTTCCCTGATCGGCCAGGTTGAAGGAACCCAGGCCGCCGGCCAGCTCGAATTCCCGCTTGGCGGTGCTCTCGTCCCACTTGTCCACCAGCAGGTCCTTCTTCTCCATCTCGTCGATGTATTCCTTCAGCCTGCCGAACTTCTCCCAGAGGGTGTCGATCTCCTCCTTCTTCAGGAGATGTCCCATGGAGGTTTCCAGCGTCTCCTTCGACATCCCCCGGATGCTCTCCGCCATTCTCCTGTCGATCTGCATCTGCTCCGGCAGGCCGCCGTAATGGTCCGTCTTCCTGCCGAAGTAGTCCATATTCTCGCCGAAGGTCAGGTCGTTGTCGATGGCCTTGACGCCGATGGAGCCGTCTTTCCTGTGGTCGACCCGGAAGTTGCCGCCGTGCCGGTCCGGATGGCCGGCAAGGGTATCCAGCAGGAACAGCTCGTTCATCTCCCGCTGGAAATTCGCATCGGAGGCGTCCAGAGTTTCCTTCGTGAAGCGTTTCTTGTCGTCGCTGCGCCGGGCGGCCAGGGTCTTCGCCCCGAAGGAGGTCGTGCTCTTTTTTGCCATTTTGACGCCGGGGGCCGCGGCGGCCAGGCGCTCCCCCACGGTGGCGCCTGTGGATTGGTCCTCGCCGGACCGGATGGCTTTGACGATGGCTTCCTCCCGCTGCCACATCTCCTTTTCCTCGTCGGACAGCTGGTCCATCTTCACTTTGCTGCGCTCCATGGCTTTATCGCTGCCCATGAAGGTCTCCGGGCCGACATACTCCCAGTTGTAATGGTCCCAGTCTCTGCCCTGCGCCTCCTCCATGAGCACGCCGGTGTCGCCCTTGCCCAGCTTGTATTCCCGGTCCTTCTCGTCGGTCTCGTAATGCCGGCCCTTCAGGTCGCTGTCCGCCACCTCCGCCTGCCTGGATTCCAGCGCCACGGAGGAACCCAGCAGCTTCCCCAGCACGGAAAAGGCGATCTCCCGGTTCGCCATATTGGGCTCGGAAGTCTTGTCCCCGGTGTTGATGCCCACCATTTTCAGGAGGGGATTATTGAAGTCGAAATCCTCGGATTTCGGCTTGAAGTAGCCGCCCTTGGCCGCCTTGCCCTCGCCCTCGTTGAACCTGTAGACCTGGTTCATGACGCCGCCGCGGATGGTGCCGCTGAAGGACGCCGACTGCATGGCAGCCGTTTCCCCCTGCAGGGCCGCCGCTTCCTTCCGCCGGCTCTCGTCGATGACGCCCTGGGTGGTCCCCTGAGCGATATCCGCTTCCCGCTTCTGACGGTAGCCCCAGCGGCGGGTGTCCCCCAGGCTGGCCTGATAGGCCTTTGCCCTTTCCGCCACGTTGTGCTCCGCGCCGATGCGCTGCTGCCCGGCCAGGAAGCCGCCGCTGGTATCCGCCTCCGCCGCCTGGGCGAGCTGCTGCGCCCTCTGCAGGGCGGCCTCGTCCCGGTCCGGCTGCTGGTTCTGATAGGCAAGGTCCGCCGCCATTCGGTCGGCCTGCTGCAGCTCGCTGTCCCCCGCGAGGATCTCGCCGGTCAGCCGGCTTTCCCGCGCTGCGCGCTTGGCGGCGCCTTTTTTGCTGAAAACGCCCCGCCCCAGCCGGAAGGCCAGGGAAGACGCGGCGTTCCCGTCCGCGCCGTCTCCCTGCACGCTCTCCAGACGCCGGCGCATGCCGTGGGAGTCGTTGAGGCGCTGGAACATCTTCTGCGCCTCGATCTCCTCGTCGGAGAAGCCCTGCGCCTTCATGACGGCCGTCATGTCCGCCTGCTTGGCGTCATAGCGCTCCACCATATCCTTGACCGCCGCATCCTTTTTGTCCGCCTGCTTGCCGAGCTTCGCCCGTTTCTTCTGCTCGTCCTTCGAGGCCTGCATGGGACCTGCGGCGGGGGCGGCGGCCACAGGGGACAGCGCCGCCGTGGGCAGCGCGATCGTCTCCCCGGCGGCGGCCATGGCCCCCTCCCGGTCAGCCCGCGCTTCCAGGGCGTGATCGTCCAGGAATCCGCGCCCCGTTGCTTCGCCCCTCGCCTGGGAGACCACGTGGCTGAGCTCGTGGCCCAGCAGGGCCTGACCGCCGAAGCTGGTGAAATCCAGCAGCCCCGGCGCGAAGGCGATGCTTGCGCCCCGGGCGACCGCTCTGGCCCCCGCGTCGCCCACCGCCTCGCTCTCATAGAGCTTCACGGCGCTCAGGTCCGCGCCGAAAGCGTTCTCCATCTTCGTGCGCATGGCCTCCGGCAGGTCCACCCGCTTTCCCAGCTGCGCGGCTGTGGGCTGCTTCAGCCCGGTGAGAAGCGCGTCCGTGTCGGGCTGGGGCGGAGCGTCGCCGGTGTGCGCCCCGCCGGTCTTGCCGCGGGCGCGTTTCATATATTCATAAGCCATATGTTGGCCTCCGTCGCGCCGCGCAGCGGTTCCCGCAGGGACCGGCAGGGCACAGCGCGCTTTCTTGTCTCCATGAACGGTTGTGTGAACACGCTCTGAAATTCCTATTATATTTTAACCATTTTTTGCCGGTCCGTCAATGAATAACGCAGAAATCCGCACATCTTCGGAAAAACGGGGAAAGGTTTCCTCTCCGGCGAAAGCCGCCGCCCCCGAAGGCGTTTGCGCCGGAGGAATGAACATAAGTCTTGCAATTTTCGGGGATTCGTGTCATAGTGTGAAATAACAACGTCTGTGCTGGCAGCGGATATCCGGGGCCCTTGGCCCCGCCGGGCCGCCCGGAAGGATGAGGGGGAAGAACTGTCCATGTCCAAGATCAAGATCACCTGCGATTCCACCTGCGACCTGACGCCGGAGCTCTACCGGCGCTTCGATATCGAGGCTCTGCCTCTGGAGGTGACCCTGGGGGACCGGGTCTGCCACGACGGAGTGGACGTGACCACAGCGGAGCTCTATGACTATGCCAAAAAGACCGGCGCGCTGCCCAAGACCAGCGCCATTTCCGTGGGCGGCTATGAGGACTGCTTCCGCCGCTGGACGGACGCGGGCTGCGAGGTCGTCCATATCAATATCTCCAACAAGCTCTCCGCCTGCTATCAGAATGCCTGCATCGCCGCCGAGGGCATGACCGGCGTCTATCCCGTGGACAGCCTGAATCTCTCCTCCGGCAGCGGCCAGCTGGCGATGGCTGCAGCGGAAATGGCCGCCGAGGGGATGACTGCCGCGGAGATCGCAAAAAAGCTGGAGGAAATGCGCACCCGGCTGGACGTGAGCTTCGTATTGCAGACGCTGGAATATCTCCACAAGGGCGGCCGCTGCTCCGGCGTGGCTGCGCTGGGAGCCAATCTGCTGAAGCTGCGGCCTGAGATCGTCGTGAATAACGACGGGGCGATGACCGTGGGGCGCAAATACCGGGGCAATATGGAGAAGACCGTGCTGGACTACATCCGCGGGCGGCTGGAAGGGAACGACAACGTGGTGCCGGGGCGCATCATGATCACCCACACGGATATGCCCCAGGAGCTGGTGGACAAGGCCGAAGCCCTGGTGCGCTCCCTGCATTCCTTCAAGGAGGTCTGCGTCACTAGCGCCGGCAGCACCATCGGCAGCCACTGCGGCCCCGCCTGCATCGGGGTGCTGTTCTTCCGCAAAACCGCGTGAGCTGAATCGTGAGTTGAATTTTGAATGAAAAATAGATATTGCCGGGCGGCCTTGCGGCCGCCCGGCAATCTTTCTGTGCATGAAGGGATTACCCCTTCCCCTTCGGGGAGGAGGCGGATTCCCAGTCGCCGTCGATCTGGGTGCCGAAGGCGGGGTGGGTCTCCAAAAATGCCTTGATCTCGCTGTCCATGGTGCAGCCGGCGAAGCTGACGTGGGCGCTGTCGTCCACATAGAGGAAGGTGCCAGCGAGGTTCTTGAAGCTGCAGTCGCTGAAGTCTGCGGCGGAGTAGTTGAACTCCAGCATGGTGTAGCCCTCGCAGTCCCGGAAATCGACGTTGGAGAAGGACATGGAGTAGGAGCCCGTGATGCTGAGGCAGCCGTAGGTGCATTCCCGGATGATGCTGTTGTTCATGCTGAAATCATAGCAGTCATAGGCGGAGACGCCGTAGGCGCCGCAGCCGTAGAGGTCCACGCCCTCGAGGCGGACGAGAGAGCAGTCCTGAAAGCTCAGCACCGAACCGGAGCAATAGCCGGGCTCGATGGTGTGGCCCATGGTGACGCCCTCCAGACTGACGTTGCAGCAGCGCAGGAAGTTCAGAACGTTGGCATAGCGGGGCTCGCAGACGATCTCCGTCAGCTCGCCGGGCCTGGCGGCCTTGATGGTGATGTCCTTCAGGCCGATGATCTGGAGCTCCGGATCGTCATAGCCGAGGTCGTAGAGGCCCCAGGCATACACATCGTTCGTGTTGTAATCCCAGGCGGCCACCGCGTCGGGATGCTCCCGCAGGTATTCCGTGATGTTGTAGGTGCCGGGCTCCAGCGATATCTCGGCCCCGTCCCGCAGGTTCAGGATCAGGTCGCCCACATTGTCCACGGTGACGGGTTCCGGAATGGGCTTCACCACGCTCTTGGGGCTGGCGGGGATCAGGTGCAGCCAGACCACCGTGGGATAATCCTCCGTGGAGGAGTAGAAGTAGACGAGCATTTCCGCTTCCTTCTCCCCGGTGACGGCGACGCTGTAATCCCGGTGGCCGTAGTAATTCAGGGGCGTGAGGTCCGCGGACCAGACCTGGTTGGTTTCGTGGCCGTCGTACAGGGGCGTCCAGCGGTACCAGACGGCAAGATTCTCGTCATAGAAGCTGGCCAGGCCGTCCTTCTCGTTCCAATAGAAGCTGGCGCCCTCCTCGTCGCAGACCAGGTAGATCAGCAGGTGCTCCTGCCGGGGGTCGGAGGCGGCCCCCTCGATCTCCATCTTGTCCGCGATCCAGCTGCCCGCGAGCTTCTCGGTGCGCAGCTCCGTGCCCGCCGGGGTCATCTCGCTGCGCTCCTCCATGACGATGCGGCAGCCGTAGTATTCCGTCAGGACCAGGTTTTCCCCCTCCAGATGGCAGGGGATATCCACCTCGTCGGCCAGATGAAGGGTCATCTGATTGTTGCCGTCGATGGTCCAGGTGATGTAGCCGTTGTCGGAATCATAGGGGCTCCAGTAGCTGGTGCGGAAGATGCCGGTGCCGTCCGCGTTCAGCAGCAGATTGAAGGTATCCTGGGCCCATTCCTCGAATTCGATGCTTTCCGGCTCCATATCCTCGCCGTAGGCGTCAAAACGGATACCCATCCAATAGCTGCCGGGCAGGATGTCCTCCAGCGCGCCGGCGGGGGCGGGTACCTCCGTGGGAACGGGGGTCGGCGCGGGGGTCTCCGTGGGGGCGGGCGCTTCCGAAGGCACGGGTGTTTCCGTAGGCGCAGGCGTCTCCGCAGGCGTGGGGGCGGGGGTCGCCGTAGGAGCGGGCGCTTCCGTGGGGGCGGGGGTCGGCGCAGCCGTGGGCGCGGGCTCCGCCTTGGTGCAGGCGGCGCAGACGCTCAGAAGCAGCGCAAGTACAAGAAAAATCGCAAGCTTTTTCATTTCTGGCTCCTTTTGCTTCAAAGAAATCACGGTGATTATAGCATAAAGCGCGGCAAATTGCGACAGTTTCTTCAGGAATTCGGGGAATCACCGCTTTCCGCCGGCGGGAAAAGACGGTATAATACGAATAAACGAAACGCGGGAGGTCGGAGCGATGAAGATCGTGGTATTGGACGCCGCCACCCTGGGGGCGGACCTGGACCTGTCCCCCCTGGAGACCCTGGGGGAGCTGACGGTGTGGAGCGCCACGCCGCCGGAAGAAGTGACCCGGCGCCTGGCGGAGGCGGAGGTCGCCGTCATCAATAAGGTGAAGCTGAACGGCGAGAATCTGAGCGGCTGCAAAAGGCTGAAGCTCATCTGCCTGGCCGCCACGGGCTATGACAACGTGGACACCGCCTGGTGCCGCGGCGCGGGCGTCGCCGTGTGCAACGTGGCGGGCTATTCCACCGACAGCGTGGCCCAGCTTACCGCCGCCATGGCCCTCTATCTCGTCAGCCGCCTGGGGAGCTACATGGGCGCGGTGAAGGACGGCAGCTACACCCGCGGCCCCACCGCCAATCTGCTGACGCCCGTTTACCATGAGCTGCGGGGCATGACCTGGGGTGTCGCGGGCTACGGGCGCATCGGCAAGCGGGTGGCTCAGATCGCCTCTGCTCTGGGCTGCCGGGTGCTGGCCTGGCGGCGCAGTCCCGCGCCGGGGGAGCCCTGCACGGATCTGGATACCCTCTGCCGGGAATCGGACGTCCTCTCGGTCCACCTGCCCCTGACGGCGGAGACCCGGGGCCTCTTTTCCGCGGAAAGGCTGGCCCTGATGAAAACGGACTGCATCTTCATCAACGTGGCCCGGGGCGCGGTGGCGGATGAGGGAGCCCTGGCCGCGGCGGTGGCGGAAGGCAGGCTGGGGGGCCTGGGGGTGGACGTCTACAGCCGGGAGCCCTTCCCGGAGGAGCACCCCTTCTATGCCATCCGGAATCTGCCCAACGTGTGCCTCACCCCCCACATGGCCTGGGGGGCCCTGGAAACGAGGCAGCGCTGCCTCGCGGAGATCATGGAGAACATCCGGGCGTTCCGGAGGGGCGAAAAACGCTGCCGCGTGGAATAGGGACGGCGCTATTCCGTTCTTGAACCGGGATGTGTCCTGTGTTATGATTAGGTTATAACGAATAAATAATGAGGCTGCAGCCTCGGCTGGAGGGAAAACAATGAACGCGAAAACTTATCTGGAACCTCAGACCCTCGTCCCCATCTACGATGAATGCGACGTGCTGGTGGTGGGCGGCGGCAGCGCGGGCCACAGCGCCGCCGTGGCGGCGGCCCGCGCCGGCTGCAAAAACGTGATCCTCATGGAGCGCTACGGCTATTGCGGCGGCGACGTGACCGGCGGCTATGTGCTGCTGATCCCCAGCCTTTCCTTCCATGAGAAGACCTATGTCCGGGGCATTCAGGAGGAGTGGTACACCCGCCTCAGCAAGATCCCCGGCGCGGTCCGCGGCCCCGGTCCGGAGCTGGCGGGCATCACCGACCCGGAGGAAGTGCGCAAATGGGGCGACGTGGGCGGCGCGACCCACATTCCCCCCGCGAGAGTGGAGCACGGCTTCATGCTGGACCCCACCCAGCTGAAGATCGAGATGGACATCATGCTCAACGAACTCAAGGATTCCATCCGGGTGCTGTACCACAGCTGGGGCGTGAAGCCCATCATGGAGGGCGACGTGTGCAAGGGCGTCATCTTCGAATCCAAGGAGGGCCGGAAGGCCGTTCTGGCCAAGGTGGTCATCGACGCCACGGGCGACGCGGACCTGTGCCGCCTCTCCGGCGCGCCCACCTCCTCCGCCATCGACGACGACTGCCGCTGCTCCTCCACCGCCCTGGTGTACCGCATCGGCGGCTTCAGCAAGGCGGCCTACAACATCTGGAACTTCACCCATCGGGAGGAAGCACAGAAGCTCTCCGAGGCGCTTTACAAGCTCCACGGCTTCCGCACCGGCATGATCGCCGGGCCCACCGACGACGTGAGCTGGGTCAACAACTGGCAGCCCAAGCGGGACTGCTCCAAGATCTCCGACCAGACCGCCACGGAAATGGGCACCCGCCTGGTGCTCCGGGAGGTGCTGGAGGCCTACAAGACCTACGCCCCGGAAATCTTCAAGGACGCCTATCTCTATGATATCGCGCCCCAGCTGGGCACCCGCGGCTCCCACCGCATCGTGGGGGAATATGTCATCTCCTCCAACGACTGGGCCTTCCCCAAGGAGCATGAGGACTGCATCGCCTGGCACTGCACCGTGGACACCCTCAACGACAACGCCCCCATCGAGATCCCCTACCGCTCCATCCTTCCCCAGAAGGTGGAAAACCTGCTGGCCCCCGGCCGCCACATTTCGGCGGACCGCATCGCCATCGACAATGTGAACCTGATCCCCCAGTGCGTGGGCACCGGTCAGGCCGCGGGCGTGGCGGCAGCGGTGGCCGTGGCCGACGGCACGAGCACCCACACCGTGAATGTCGCCAAGGTGCAGGACATCCTGGCAGGGGAGCAGGACGTGCCCCTGCCCCGCAACGCCCACACCGACAAGAGCTACACCGAATGCCTGGTGGCCCACGAATACGGGCTCTATACCCCCGCGGCCAAGGCGGCCCGGGAATCCGGCGACGCGGCGGGCACCTACCGCCACTGGACCATGTCCAAGGGCGCGGGCGACCCCTCCAAAAAATAAGCAGATCGGACCCGCTTCGCCGGGCTCCGATTTGAGAAGGCTGCGCTCCGCTGCCCGCACTCGCTTCGCTCGCACAGCCGCTTCGCGAGCGTATTTTTCGCCGGGCTTCGGCGCCGCCCGGATTCCCCGAAAATGAAAGAAAGAGGACGAAAACATGCAAGTTTGGTCTGTATTCGACCCGGAATTCAAGCCCTACGGCAAGGTGCTGACGGGCTATGATACGGCGGCGCTGCGCTCGGCCATGGCCGCCATCCCCCTGCCGGAGGAGGGGACCGCCTATGAGCCCGGCATCCCCGCCCTGGAGGCGACGGACGTCTTCCCGGCGCTGCGGGACCGGGCCTACGGGGGCATGCCCATCCAGCTGGGCATGTGCTGGGGGCGCAACCGAAAGCTGAACTGCCTGGAATACCACCGGGACAGCGAGCTGAACATCGGCGAGGGGGACTTTATCCTGCTGCTGGCGAAGCAGGAGGAGATCACGGACGGAAGCCTGGATACCGCCGCGGTGAAGGCCTTCCGGGCCCCGGCGGGGGCGGTGGTGGAGGTCTACGCCACCACCCTGCACTATGCCCCCTGCCATACGGACGAAGAAACAGGCTTCCGGGTGGCGGTGGCCCTTCCCTTGGGGACCAACACGCCGAAGCCCGCCATCCGGGAAAAGGATCCGGAGGACAGGCTCCTGCGGGCCCGGAACAAGTGGCTGCTGGCCCATCCCGACGCCCCGGAGGCCGGGGACGGGGCCTGGATCGGCCTCCGGGGAGAGAACATCGACCTGGGATAAGGGTCTCCCGATCCCGGAAACCGACTGAATTCCGAAAAAACATCCCGGATTCCGCGAAAAGTCCGTTTTATTGGACACCGCCTGCGGCAGAATGGAGCCATCAAAAGGCAAGGATGCTGCATGGAGGTGTCGTCGATGAAGAACAGGAAATGGTATGCCGCAGGGTTGGGATTCGTCCTTTTCCTCTGCATCAGCGCGGAATCGATCGTCAACATGATCCTTTGATCCCACGGGCGCGGACGCGCATGGAAGGGCGTACCGGGGCCGGCTCAGGAGAGCCGGCCCCGGCGCGGTTTTTGTCGGCCTCTCCATTTTGCGGCAGGATGGCGGCGGAAAAAGCAGGGATTTCGTGCAAGTTTGCGGTTTACAACTTTCATTGGGCATGATATCATAAGAATCAAAACTATCGAAATAGCGAAATCAACCGCGGAAAAGCAAATAGCGTAAGCAGAATAATAAGGAGGTCCCTCTATGGCACGCAAACTGAAAACCATGGACGGCAACACAGCAGCGGCCCACGTGGCCTACGCCTTCACAGATGTGGCGGCGATCTATCCCATCACCCCATCCTCCGTGATGGCCGAACTGGCGGACGACTGGTCCGCACACGGCCGCAAGAACATTTTCGGCCAGCAGGTCAAGCTGGTGGAGATGCAGTCTGAGGCCGGCGCCGCGGGCGCGGTCCACGGCTCCCTCCTCTCCGGCGCCCTGACCACCACCTTCACCGCGTCCCAGGGCCTGCTGCTGATGATCCCCAATATGTTCAAGATCGCCGGCGAGCTGCTGCCCTGCGTCATCCATGTGTCTGCCCGCACCGTGGCCAGCCACGCCCTGAATATCTTCGGCGACCACAGCGACGTGATGGCCTGCCGCAGCACCGGCTTTGCCATGCTGGCCTCCGCCAATCCCCAGGAGGTCATGGACCTGTCCGCCGTGGCCCACCTCAGCGCCATCAAGGGCAGCGTTCCCTTCATCAACTTCTTCGACGGGTTCCGCACCTCCCATGAGATCGCCAAGATCGAGGTATGGGACTATGACGAACTGAAGGAAATGCTGGATATGGACGCGGTCCGCGCCTTCAAGGACAGGGCCAACCTGCCCTCCCATCCCGTCCTCCACGGCTCCGCCCAGAACCCCGATATTTTCTTCCAGAACCGCGAGGCCTCCAACACCTGGTTCGACAATCTGCCGGACATCGTGCAGGGCTATATGGACGAGATCAACCGCCGCAACGGCTCCCACTACAAGCTCTTCAGCTATTTTGGCGCGCCGGACGCGGAATACGTCATCGTCGCCATGGGCAGCGTATGCAACACCGCCCAGGAGATCATGGAATACCTCAACGCCCGGGGCGAGAAGGTGGGCGTCATCAATGTGCACCTCTACCGGCCCTTCAGCGCGAAGCACCTGATCTCCGTTCTGCCCGACACGGTGAAAAAGATCGCCGTGCTGGACCGCACAAAGGAATCCGGCGCCCTGGGCGAGCCCCTGTATCTGGACGTGGTGGCCGCTCTCCGGGGCTCGAAGTTCGATTCCGTCCCCGTTATCGGCGGGCGCTACGGCCTGGGCAGCAAGGACACCACGCCCGGCAGCGTGATCTCCGTGGTCCGCAACCTGCAGAAGGATGAGCCCATCCAGGGCTTCACCATCGGCATCGTGGACGACGTGACCCATAAGAGCCTGCCCATCGACGAGGAGCCGGACACCACCCCGAAGGACATCAAATCCCTGAAATTCTGGGGCCTGGGCTCCGACGGCACCGTGGGCGCCAACAAGAACAGCATCAAGATCATCGGCGACCACACGGATATGACCGTGCAGGCCTATTTCCAGTATGACTCCAAAAAGTCCGGCGGCGTCACCATCTCCCATCTGCGCTTCGGCAAGAGCCGCATCAAATCCAGCTACTATGTCACCAAGGCGGATTTCGTGGCCTGCCACGCCCCCTCCTATATGGAGAAATACGACGTGGTGCAGGATGTGAAGCCCGGGGGCGTCTTCCTGCTCAACTGGCCCTGGAGCAAGGAGGAACTGGACGCCCGCCTGCCTGCCAGAGCCAAGAAGTATATCGCCGACAACGGCATCCGCTTCTATATCGTGGACGCCGTCCACAAGGCCCAGGAGCTGGGTCTGGGCGGCCGGACGAACACCATCCTCCAGTCCGCCTTCTTCAAGCTCAGCGAGATCCTTCCCATCGACGACGCGGTGAAGTATATGAAGGATGCCATCGTGGCGTCCTATGGCCGCAAGGGCGAAAAGGTCGTCAACATGAACTTTGCCGCCGTGGACGCGGGCCTGGATTCCTTCGAGGAAGTGGAAGTGCCGGATTCCTGGCATGATCCCGCTCCCGACAAACCGCCCGTACGCCTTCCCTGCGACCGGCCCGAGCTGCTGGACTACCTGCGGCGCATCATGAAGGACACCGATCTCCTCCGGGGCGACAGCATCCCCGTATCCGCTTTCGTGAAGAATGCCGACGGCACCATGTCCCTGGGTACCGCCCACTATGAGCGGCGCCACAGTGCCGTGGATATCCCCAGGTGGATCCCCGAAAACTGCATCCAGTGCAACCGCTGTTCCTTCGTCTGCCCCCACGCCGCCATCCGCCCCTTCGCCTACAGCGCGGAGGAACTCAGCAAGGCCCCGGAGGGCACCGTCACCGTGAAAATGCTGGGCAAGGGCTGCGAGGACTATGCCTTCGGCATCCAGGTGGATCCGGCGGACTGCTTGGGCTGCGGCAGCTGCGTCAACGTCTGCCCCGCCAAGGAAAAGGCCCTGGTCATGGCCCCCGCCGACCAGCAGCCGAAGCAGCAGGCGGCCTACGACTACGCCTACAGCAATGTGGAGGCCAAGAAGACCCCCTTCGCCATCGACACCGTCAAGGGCAGCCAGTTCGTAAAGCCCCTCTTCGAGTATTCCGGCGCCTGCGCCGGCTGCGGCGAGACCCCCTACGCCAAGCTGATCACCCAGCTCTTCGGCGAACGCATGCACCTGGCCAACGCCACGGGCTGCTCCTCCATCTGGGGCGGCAGCGCGCCTATCGCCCCCTACACCGTGAGCAAGGCGGGCCGCGGCCCCGCCTGGAGTAACTCCCTCTTTGAGGACAACGCCGAATTCGGCTTCGGCATGCTCCAGGCCATGAAGCAGCGCCGGGCCCTCATGGCGGAAAAGGTGACCGCTCTCACGGAGGACGCTTCCCTCAAGGAAGCCGCCCAGGGCTGGCTGGACGCCATGAACGACAGCGTGAAGGCCCAGGCTGCCGGGGACGCGCTCCTGGAGGCCTGCAAAGGCAGCGACAAAGAAGAAGCGAAGTTCGTGCTGGCCAATGCCGACCTGCTGCCCAAGCCCAGCTTCTGGTGCTTCGGCGGCGACGGCTGGGCCTATGATATCGGCTACGGCGGCCTGGACCATGTCCTGGCCTCCGGCGAGAACATCAATGTTTTCGTCTTCGACACCGAGGTCTATTCCAATACGGGCGGCCAGGCCTCCAAGGCCACGCCCATCGGCGCGGTGGCCCAGTTCGCCGCGGCGGGCAAGGCCGTGAAAAAGAAGGACCTGGCGCAGATCGCCATCTCCTACGGCTATGTCTATGTGGCCCAGGTGGCGATGGGCGCGGACTACAACCAGTGCCTCAAGGCCCTGGCGGAGGCCGAGAGCTACGACGGGCCCAGCCTGGTCATCGGCTACGCTCCCTGCATCAACCACGGCTCCAGGGCCGGCATGGGCAAATCCCAGAGCATCATGAAGGCCGCCGTGGATGCGGGCTACTGGAACCTGTTCCGCTATGACCCGCGGATGGAGGCCCAGGGCAAGAACCCCCTGAGCATCGATTCCGGCGCGCCCAGCGGCAAGTATGAGGATTTCCTCATGAGCGAGGTGCGTTATTCCTCCCTGGCCCTCAGCTTCCCCGAGCGGGCGAAGGTCCTCTTCAAGGAAGCCGCCGAGAATGCGGAAGTGAAGTACAAGAAGCTGCTCCTGCAGAAGCAGATGTACGACCTGGAAACGAAGTAACGTCCTTATTCGCCGGAATGGCGGGTATTCGCGCAAGTGCGGATACCCGCAGATTCCGGCGAAACGTCCTTTCCAAACGGAAGCGCGGCTTCCGTTTTGAGCGAAATCTGGCCAAGAGGTGATTCGCAGTATCATGGAAAAGAAAAGCTTTGTTTTTGATGCGCTGCCCGTCAATCCGGCGCTGCTGAAGGCCCGCCCGGAGGCAGATCTGAAAGACCCCTTCGGGGTGCTGGCCCTGTTTATGGCATCGCTTTGCGTCTATCCCGGCAGCCGGGAAGCCGCCCTGGAGATGATTGATTACCTCAAGGGCCCCAAGCCCCTCTCCGCCATGGAGAAGCAGTTTTTGCGGGATCGGTTCATGGACGGAAAGGATTACCTCGGCCCCTCCTACTTTGCCGGGGCGACGCCTGCCAACAACTATACCCCCGCCTCCCCCTGGACGATCACGGTGGAGGAGCAGGCCCACAGCCGGGACCAGCTGGGCGAAGGCTATCTCAAGCTTTTTGTGACCTCCGGCGGCGCGGACAGCCCGCGGGGCGTCACCCTGCGCACGAAGCCCTCCACGGGGGAGTGGTTCATCTGGGAGTTTTCCAGCGTCGTGTCTGGCATCCGCACGCCCGCCGCAAAAGATGACTGGGCCTGAGTCCCAGGGGGAAACGCTGCGTCTGGCTGCCCTTGCCTCCCGCCTGCCGGAGGGCCGGGGCGGCCTTCTCCGCTGGCCGGAGGAGACGGATTCCACCAACAACGCCCTGAAGGCCTGGGCAGCGCAGGGCGCGCCGTCGGGCTCGGTGTTCCTGGCGGAAAAGCAGACGGCGGGCAAGGGGCGGCTGGGCCGCAGCTTCCTGTCGCCTCCCGGCGGGCTCTATCTCTCCTATCTGCTGCTGCCTCCCCTCCCGCCGGCGGGCGTGGGTGAGCTCACCGCCTGGGCCGCGGTGGCCGTCCGCCGTGCCCTGGGGCGCTGCTGCGGCTTCTGGCCGGAGATCAAATGGGTCAACGACCTGCTGCTGGAGGGCAGGAAGCTCTGCGGCATCCTCTGTGAATCGTCCCTGCGCTTCGGCACCATGGAGAGCCTGGTGCTGGGCGTCGGCGTCAATGTGGACGCGTCGGAGGAGGGTTTTCCGCCGGAGCTGCGCCGGACGGCGGCCTCTCTCCGCATGTTCGGCGTGACCGGATTGGACCGCACCTTGCTGGCGGCGGCGCTGATCCGCAGTCTGGATGAACTGGCTTCGGATTTCCCCGGCGCGAGAGACGCCTATTGGGAGGAATACCGCGCCCATTGCGTCACCCTGGGGCGGAAGGTGACCCTCTCCGACGGCACGGAGGGCTTTGCGGAGGGGCTGGAGAAGGATTTCTCCCTGCGCCTGCGCCTGTCAGACGGAGAAACGCGCCTCCTCCGCAGCGGCGAAGCGACCCTGCATCGGGAATAGCAAGGGAAACATTGCACAATTCGTGGAACGCATCTTATTTGCATCTTATTCCATCATATTGACCGAAAATCCTCGACAATACTTATAATACTGCTTTCCATTATTACTGTGAAAAACCTACGAGAAAGAGAATCAGCCCCCTCCGAAAGGGGGCTGTCACCGGTGGCGACTGGGGAGAACGCGGGCAGTAGCGCAACGAAGCCGTCAAGTCCGCAGGCTCTCTTAGTCAGCTGGAGTCCCGTTGTCTGCCAGCTCCCTCCCAAAGGGAGCTGTTTTTGTTTGCCGTGGCCGCATCACTCTGGATACTGGTTCCCGAATCAATCTCGAAAAACCGTCTTACAGGTATCGTGTGATTTCCTGCCAATCTTGCTTTTGGATGTCAAGGATATCCGTAAATGACTTCCCTCGGTTGCGAGTATTGGTTCCCATGATACCGCAATGAGCCAGCGGGAATACCGCACAATTCCGGTCAGCAGCGACGCTCGGAACGTGTGTATCCAAACGCTCATTGTAGGTTCTCCATCCAGGCATGGCTTCCCGACCTTCCAACGACTTCATTACGCCCTCATAGACTTTGCGTCCGAGACACAGGATCACCTTCGGCCCTATGATGGAAACCAGCCTGCGAAAGTAGTCAGAGCAGTTTCGGACCCATGCGTCCTGAAATCCGCCGGTCAGTCCATTACTTCGGTAGCAAAGCACGAAATTTGTAAAAAAGAGTTCCTTCGAGTTTCTTGTTCCGTTCTCATCCCGCAAGATATCATAACCGATACTCTCGAACAACGCTGCCAGGTTTCTGTTCGTGATACTGAGATTATTGTCCATGTAATGGACGGAAGAGGTTCCGCTCTTTTGAGCGTCAATAAAAGGTCGAATATGGTCGTCAGAGTAACAATCGCCCCAGTCTTGACCAACCAGCAGCACTTTTGCATCGAGACGGTCCCTGCCGCCTTCCCAGTAAGACCAAAGATTGATCTCCTCGCAGAAATCACAGCCATGTAGCTTAACAGTACCTCTCAGACCGTGGCATCGAGAACAACTTTTCACATCCTGTAAAAGTGCGTCGTATGCAAATGCTTTCTCTGCTTGATTCATTGCCTGCTCCTGATATAGCCTTAAAGTATATTATATCGCAAACCTATTTCTTCTTGTAATACTGGCAATCCTCTCCGAGCAGAACTTCATTTGGTTTTCCCGGCGAGTGGGAAAATACCCTGCATAAACTCGTGTTTCTGAACACCTCGGAATCGTCAAGTTTATAGAGGCAATCCCTGCAAACCAATCTGTCGTTCGTTATACGGATTACCGATCTGGATTCTGATTCGATGCGTTCTTCCATGCTTCCCATGGTTTTACTTCCTTCCTGCGGAAAAGTATCTGTGATGCTTTTGGCGATTTACAGTATCGGTTTTACAGAAGATAGCTTATTCGTTCCTTAGAATGGCAAAAGTGGGCCTGCTGCAGCAGGCCCATTTTATATGGAGACAGTTACCAGAGCGCCGGGGGATAGACCCCGCAGTCGTGGAGGCGCTTCAGCTCCGCCTGCACCAGGGGGTGGTCCTCCTTATAGGTCATGCCGAACCAGCGGGCGTCGGTGTGAAGCACGTCCACGCTGAGCTGCCCGCCCCGGATGCGCTCGTCCACCAGAGCGGGGAGGAGGCATTCGCTTTTCAGGTCGTCGGGGGCGATGCTTTTGAGGAAGCGGACCAGGTAATCCTCCAGGGCGTCGAAAACCGAGGGATGGAAGCCCCAGAAATTCATGCTCACCACGGCGTCCGGGTCCAGCAGCCGGCCTGCCGGGTCCTGGGCGGTGTCCCGAATCGTGCCGTCGGGGAAGCAGGCGATCTTGAAGGTCTCCGTCACGCTCCGGAGCTTATCCTCCGCCACGGCGCAGACCCCGCGGGTCACGGTGCCGTGTTCGCTGACGGTGTTGCGCAGCTTGTAGCCCACCATGCAGGCGCGCTTTTCGTCCAGAGCGGGCAGAGCCTCGGAAATGGCGCGGAAAGCGTCGGCCCCATAGTAGTCGTCGGCATTGATGACGGCGAAGGGCTCCTGCACGGCCTCCCTGGCGCAGAGCACCGCGTGGGCGGTGCCGTAGGGCTTGACGCGGTCCTTCGGAACCTGATGGAAGGCGGGCAGGGAGGAATAGTCCTGCACGGCGAAGCGGACCTCCACGCCCTTCTTCGCCAGGGCGTCGCCGAATTTCTCCCGGAGCCCCGCCACCAGAGCCTCGGTGACAATGAACACCACCTTGTCAAAACCGGCGCGCAGCGCGTCGAAAATCGCGTATTCCATTAAAATCTCGCCATTGGGGCCCACCCCGGCGATCTGCTTGACGCCGCCGTAGCGGGAGCCCATCCCGGCGGCCATGATGACCAGACTGGCCTTGGACATGGTTCTAGCCTCCTATGATTCTGTGTTTGCCCCCAAATGATAGCACGTTTCCGCCGCCGAAACAAGGAAAAGCGACAAATGCTTTCCCATGTCTTGACAATTCCCGGGATTTCGACTAAATTTAGTATGCCTGAAAATTTCGCTTTTTGGGGGGAAAGGGGAATTATGGAAGCTGAACAGCTGTTTCACACAGGGAATCATTTTGCCAAGCTGGGCCTGATTTCGCTGCCCGGCTCGGAAGAACTCACCGCGAAGATCGACCATTGGCTGGTGCAGTGGGCCGCCATGGGGCCGGAGGCCAGGGATACCTTTGTGCTCTCCGCCGAGTGCCCCCGTTTCCAGTCCGGCGACGCCAAGGCGCTGCTCCATGACAGCGTCCGCGGCATGGACATCTACATCATTGCCGACGTCTACAACTACAGCTGCACCTATAAGCTTTTCGGCTATGAAAACCACATGAGCCCGGACGACCATTTCGCCAACCTGACCCGGATCATCCAGGCCATGGGCGGCAAGGCCAGCTCCATCACCGTCATCATGCCCCAGCTTTATGGCGGGCGGCAGCACCGCCGCAGCGCGAGGGAGAGCCTGGACTGCGCCTGCGCCCTGCAGGAGCTGCAGGCCATGGGGGTGGACAATATCGTCGCTTTTGACGCCCACGACAACCGGGTGCAGAACGCGGTGCCCCTCATGGGCTTCGACGACCTGATGCCTCACTACCAGGTGCTGAAGGCCATGTTCCACCGTTTCCCGGACATCAATCCCCATAAGGAGGGCTTCATGGTGGTGAGCCCCGACGAGGGCGCCATGAACCGGAACATGTATTATTCCTCCGTGCTGGGCGTGAACCTGGGCATGTTCTACAAGCGGCGGGATTATTCCCGCGTGGTCAACGGCCGGAACCCCATCGTCGCCCACGAATACCTGGGCGAAAGCGTGGAGGGGAAGACCGTGCTGGTAGCCGACGATATCATCGCCTCCGGCGAGAGCATGCTGGATATCGCCCGCTATATGCACGCCGGCAACGCCACCCGCTTTCTGGCCACCGCTACCTACACCCTCTTTACCTCCGGCTTCGATTCCTTCGACAAGGCCTATGAGGACGGGCTGATCGACGGCGTCTTCGGCACGAACCTGACCTACGTGAGCCCGGAACTGAAAAAAAGGCCCTGGTTCATCGAGGTGGACTGCTCCAAATATGTGGCCTATATCGTGGCCTCCATCAACCACGGCGTTTCCGTCAGCACCATCATGGACCCCCACGACCGCATCGTGAAGCTCCTGGAGCAATACGGCAGCGGACAGATCGGGGACGAATAAACAGAAGCAAACTGGCAGGGGAAAATCAGAACGCACCGTATAACGAAGACCCGCCCGGCGTTGCGCCGGGCGGGTCTGACTGCAGACAAACCTATCGGCAGAGGTTCGACATGCATGGGGGATTTGTGAAGGGGGCGGAGAGGCCCCCTTCACATGAGATTTTTGCAAAATCAGAATACATTTCTGATTTTGCTCTCACGCTGTCGACACGTTGTCGACAGCGTGGCCCGCCCGGCGCTGCGCCGGGCGGGTTCTCGTTAACAGCCGGTGATCCGCCGGGATTTTTGAAAAAGAGGTTTTCTTTTTGAAATCCCATGGTATAATCCTAAAGATAAGGTTTCTGCCTCCGGTCTGTTCCGGCCGGGGAAAACGATATCATCGAAGGGAGATCGCGGCAAAATGAAATATGTCTACCTGTTCAGCGAGGGAAACGCGAAAATGCGGGAGCTGCTGGGCGGCAAGGGCGCCAACCTGGCGGAAATGACCAACATCGGCCTGCCCGTGCCCCAGGGCTTCACCATCACCACGGAGGCCTGCACCCGCTATTATGACGACGGGCGGAAGATCGCCGACGACATTATGGACGAGATCATGCAGAATGTCTCGAAGATGGAGGAAATGAACGGCAAGAAGTTCGGCGACAAGGTGAACCCCCTGCTGGTCTCCGTCCGTTCCGGCGCAAGGGCCTCCATGCCCGGCATGATGGACACGATCCTGAACCTGGGCCTCAACGACGAGGTGGTGGCGGCCATGATCGCCGGGAACCCGGACCCCAAGTTCGAGCGCTTCGTCTACGACTCCTATCGCCGCTTCATCCAGATGTTCTCCGACGTGGTCATGGAGGTGGGCAAGAAGTATTTCGAGCAGCTCATCGACGAAATGAAGGAGCGCAAGGGCGTCACCTATGACGTGGAGCTCTCCGCCGCCGACCTGAAGGAGCTGGCGGAGCAGTTCAAGGCGGAATACAAGAAGCAGATCGGTCAGGATTTCCCCTCCGACCCCAAGGTGCAGCTGTACGAGGCCATCCGGGCCGTGTTCCGCAGCTGGGATAACCCCCGTGCCAACGTTTACCGCCGGGACAACGATATCCCCTATTCCTGGGGCACCGCCGTCAACGTGATGCCCATGGTCTTCGGCAACCTCAACGACAACTCCGGCACCGGTGTGGCCTTCACCCGCGACCCCGCCACCGGCGAGAAGAAGCTCATGGGCGAATTCCTCACCAACGCCCAGGGCGAGGATGTGGTGGCCGGCGTGCGTACCCCCATGCCCATCGCCCAGATGGCGGAGCTCTTCCCCGAGGCCTACAGCCAGTTCGTGCAGGTATGCCATACCCTGGAGGATCACTACCGGGATATGCAGGACATGGAGTTCACCGTGGAGAACGGCAAGCTCTATATGCTCCAGACCCGCAACGGCAAGCGCACCGCCCAGGCGGCATTGAAGATCGCCTGCGACCTGGTGGACGAGGGCATGATCGACGAGAAGACCGCCGTCAGCATGATCGAGCCCCGCAACCTGGACACCCTGCTCCATCCCCAGTTCGACGCGGCGGCCCTGAAAGCGGCGAAGCCCATCGGCAAGGGCCTGGGGGCCAGCCCCGGCGCTGCCAGCGGCAAGGTGGTCTTCACCGCCGAGGACGCCGTGGAGTGGAACAAGCGGGGCGAAAAGGTGATCCTGGTCCGCCGGGAGACCAGCCCGGAGGACATCACCGGCATGAAGGCCGCCCAGGGCATCCTCACCGAGCGGGGCGGCATGACCTCTCACGCCGCCGTGGTGGCGCGCGGCATGGGCGAGTGCTGCGTCTCCGGCTGCGGCGACATCCGCATGGACGAGGCCAGCAAGCGTTTCGTCCTGGGCGGCAAGACCTTCGCCGAGGGGGACATCATCAGCATCGACGGCGCCACCGGCAACGTCTACGACGGGGTGATCCCCACGGTGGACGCCTCCATCTCCGGCTACTTCGGGCGGATCATGGCCTGGGCGGATAAATACCGCCGCCTCCAGGTCCGCACCAACGCCGACACCCCAAGGGACGCCAAAAAGGCCCGCGAGCTGGGCGCACAGGGCATCGGCCTGTGCCGCACGGAGCACATGTTCTTTGAGCCGGACCGCATCGCCGCCTTCCGGGAGATGATCTGCGCCGACACCCTGGAGGCGCGGGAGGCTGCCCTGGCGAAGATCCAGCCCATGCAGCAGAGCGATTTCGAGGCGCTGTATGAAGCCATGGAGGGCGACCCCGTCACCATCCGCTTCCTGGATCCCCCGCTCCATGAGTTCGTGCCCAATACCGAGGAGGAGATCGAGCTTCTGGCGGATACCGTGGGCAAGACCGTGGAGCAGGTGAAGGAGATCATCAACGACCTCCATGAGTTCAATCCCATGATGGGCCACCGCGGCTGCCGCCTGGCCGTCACCTATCCGGAGATCGCCGTCATGCAGACCCGCGCCGTCATTCGCGCCGCCCTCAACGTGCAGGCCAGGCATCCGGAATGGACCCTGGTGCCCGAGATCATGATCCCCCTGGTGGGCGAGGTCAAGGAGCTGAAATACGTGAAGGACGTGGTGGTGAAGACCGCCGATGAGGAGATCGCCGCGGCGGGCGTCAGCCTGAAATACAAGGTGGGCACCATGATCGAAATCCCCAGGGCCGCCCTCACCGCCGACCAGATCGCCAGGGAAGCGGAGTTCTTCTCCTTCGGTACCAACGACCTGACCCAGATGACCTTCGGCTTCAGCCGGGACGACGCGGCCAAATTCCTGGGCTCCTACTACGATACGAAGATTTACGAGAACGACCCCTTCGCCAAGCTGGACCAGACCGGCGTGGGCAAGCTGGTGCAGATGGCGGTGAAGCTGGGACACGAGACGAGACCCGACATCCACATGGGTATCTGCGGCGAGCACGGCGGCGAGCCTACCAGCGTGGCCTTCTGCCATAAGGTGGGCCTGGACTACGTTTCCTGCAGCCCCTTCCGGGTGCCCATCGCCCGCCTGGCCGCCGCCCAGGCCGCCATCGCCGAGGAGAAGGACAAGAAGGCGGAGGCAAAAGATCGGACGGCGGAGGCCGAAGAAAAGGCGGCGGAAACGGCCCGCAAAGCCAAGGAGCAGGTGGATGAGAAGGTGGAAGCCGCCAAGGCCGCCCTCAAGGAGGCGGCGGAGCAGCTGTCCTACCTGGCGGCAGGGGCCACCGGCGAATTGAAGGACGTGGTCTCCGCCGGCTTCAAGGGCCTGCTGGCGGGCTGGGAGGAAGCCAAGAAGACCTACGGCGAGACGCGGAACAAATAAGGCAACACCGCGTTAGTTCTCGGCACACATCTTGCTTGCATCATGTTCCGTCATATTGCCCGAAAATCTTGGCCAATACAGGAAGTATTCCCCGCGATTTTCAGACAATCTGACGAAAATTCTGACTGCGCAATCTGCGCACCAGAATTGTGCGGTGTTGCCATAATGGCAACCGTCCGGGACTTCCCCGACCTCATTCGGGAGGGCGACCCCCTTTTGGACAACTCCTATCGCCATTATTACGCGGGATCGTATTATCATCTGCTGTTTCCCGACTGGCCGGAAGGCTACCGTCGGGACGTGCAGGCCGCCGTGTATCTGGAAGATCAGGAAAAGGGGGAGCATCGCCGGGTGGGCAGCGAAACCCTGAGCGAAGCCGTTCGGAGGGACTACTGGAGGGGGATCGATTACGTGAACGCCCATCCCATGACGGACGGCCCTTCCATGGAACGCTTCGAGCGGGACCTGAAGGCGTACGCGAAGGAACACCCCACACCGACCATGCTCGGCTTCGACCTGAGCGCCCTGGCGGCGCAGCAGCAGAACCGGGCCTCCGGCATGGCGGGCGGCGACTTCCATACGCCTCAGCCCCCGAAGGCCGCCCCGGCGCCGGAAGCCTGGACCTGCCCGAAGTGCGGTGCGGCAGGGAATACCGGCCGATTCTGCCCCGAATGCGGGTCTCCCAGGCCCCGGAAGGAGGGGGAGTGGACCTGTCCGAACTGCGGCCAGACGGGCAACGGCGGCAATTTCTGCGCCGGCTGCGGCGCGAGAAGACCGGAATAAAGCCATAAAGATAAGAAATGGTACTGCAGGGAGACTCCCTCAGTGCCATTTCTTTGCAATGAGCGCTGTGTGAATTGACAAAAACAGCAGGGCATGAGACAACGAAAAACGATATAACGTCATAGACGACGTCTCTGCCGGAACGGGCAAGAAACTTCCGCAGGGCTGATCCGAAGGAATCGGCGCAATGATCCACGGCGGACTTGTCTGCTGACCGGGACCGAAAGAAATGGAAGAAAAGGGTTCGCTCAGGTGCAGCGGGCCCTTTTCTTGCCTTTTGCGGGAGAACATGGTATGATCATCCAATAAGAAACAAAGGGAGGCTGCGCATGGCTAACGAAAGAAACTGCGCCTACTGCGGCACGGTGATGGCGCCGGAGGACGAGATCTGCCCCTCCTGCGGCGCGCCGAACCCGGGGTATCGCCCCGGCGGCGAAACAGGGACCGGGACCCGGAAGCCCCGGACCATCGAGGAACTGCAGGCCTTCTGCGCTTCCAAGGGCATGCCCCTGGAGAAGATGCGCTTTTTTATCGGCGTCAACGAGCCCTCCCCCAGGGCCTTCGGCATCTACCGGGAGGGGGACCGCTTCATCGTCTATAAGAACAAGTCCGACGGCAGCCGGGCCGTGCGCTACGACGGGCCGGACGAGGCCTACGCCGTCAACGAGCTGTATCTGAAGCTCCTGGAGGAGCACCGCCTCCGCGCCGGAGCCCCCGGCAGGGAGCGGGGCGGCGTCACGCGGGCAAGCAGCGCGCGGCAAAAAACCCGCAGCAGCTACACCTTCCTGATCGTCGCCGTCATCCTGCTGTATCTGCTGTTCCAGCTGGTCGGCGGAAAGCTGGGCCACCGGAAGGACGGCTACTACCGCCTGGGGGAGCGGCTGTTTTACCGCTACGGTTCCTCCTGGTATGTGGATTCCGATTTCAGCGACTGGACGACGGTGGATTCCTTCCCCGCGGAGGATTACGGCAGCTACTATGTGGGCGACAGCTACGACGAGGACTGGGGCAGCAGCGATTTCACCGGGTCCGAGGCCTGGGAGACGATCCAGGATTCCGACGATGACGACTGGGACTGGGACGATGACGATTATGATTACGACGACTGGGACAGCGGCGACACGGACTGGGATTCCGACTGGTAAAGGCCGCTGTGCCGGAAAGGCAGCGCAGTGAAAAAGCTCCTGAGACAAGTGAAGCCCCTGAACCTGCTGGCCCTTCTGGGAGCGGGCATCGTCAACGCCGTGGGGGTCACCATGTTTCTGGCCCCGGTGAACCTCTATGACAGCGGCATCTCCGGCACCTCCATGCTTCTGTGGCAGGTGACGCCGGACTGGCTGATCCTGCCCGTCTTCCTGCTGGTGCTGAACCTGCCCATTTTCCTCTTTGGGGCAAAAAAGCAGGGGGCGGCTTTCACGGTCTATTCCGTCTGGGCCGTGGCGGTCTATGCCGGAGCTTCCTTCCTCATCATCCGGGTGCTGCCGGTGAACGTGGTGGGTTCCTCCCCGGTGGCAGGCACGGACCTGCTCCTCTGCGCCGCCTTCGGCGGGCTCATCTCCGGCGCGGGCAGCGGCCTGACCCTGCGCTTCGGCGGGGCCATTGACGGTATCGAGGTGCTGGCTTCCATCTATGCCCGCAGGCTGGGCATCACCGTGGGCACCTTCGTCATGATCTACAATGTGATCCTCTATGTGGTGATCGGCTGCGTCTTCGGCAGCTGGACTCTGCCTCTCTATTCCATCATTACCTACTGCGTGGCTATCCGGGTGGTGGACTTCATTGTGGAGGGCCTGGACAAGGCCAAGAGCGTCATTATCATCACCACGAAGGCGGAGGAGGTCTGCCAGGCCCTGTCGGGGCGCTTCGGGCGGGGCATCACCCGCTGGGAGGCCAGGGGCTTCTATTCCGGCAGCGAGAAGAGCGCCGTCTATTTCGTGGCGAACCGTTTCCAGATCCCCCAGGTCAAATCCATCCTCCGGGAGATCGACCCCTTGGCCTTCGTCACCGTCAACGAGGTGTCCGACGTGCTGGGAACGGGCCAAAAAATGCACCTGTGAAGCAACCATCGGTTACGGAAGTATCCCCCCGCCGGGGTTGCAGAGACGGCCTGCGTGGGGTACACTGACAGGAAGGAAGGGCGAGACCATGGCCCACGAGCACGAACACGAACACGAGCCTGCGCACGAGCAGGAGCAGGAACACGCCCACGGGCACGAAGAAGCGCATACCCATCCCCACAGCTATGCCCATTTCCACTCCCCGGAGGAGAAGAAGCGGCAGCTCAACCGCCTGAGCCGGGTCATCGGCCACCTGCAGCATGTGAAGAAGATGATCGAGGCGGACGAGGACTGCGCCGACGTGCTGAACCAGCTCTCCGCCACCCGCAGCGCCATCACCGGCCTGGGGAAGGAGATCATGAACGAGCATGTCCGCCACTGCATCTCCCACGCCATCAAGGACGGGGATATGGAGGCGGTGGAGGAATTCCAGAAGGCCATCGAGAAGTTTTTCTGAGGCCATCACAGAGGACGAAACGAGGGAATGTCATGAAGGAGGGCTATCTGCCCAAGTGGCGGCGGGAGCTGGAAATCTTCCGCCGCGTCAAGCCGGTGCTGATCCTGGAGGGGAACATCCTGGACGTTTACCGCCGCCCCGACACGGGGGAGACCTGCAGCCTGGGGGAATACCTCCAGGTCTTTCTCCGCGCCTGCGGCTACCACAACATCGCCTTTTACAACAGCCGCCGGGGCTTCACCAACGCCTATGATCCCGGCTGTCTCCGGGACTATGCCGCCGTGCTGGGCCTCAGCGACCACCAGCTCAGCGAGCGGGCCGCTTTCCGGGGAAAGAACGGGGCCGCCGCCCTCATGGCCGCCGCCATGACCCAGACGAGATCCCCCTGTGCCACGGTGCTGGAATATGCCTCCCGCACCATCGTCTCCCCGGAGCGGCCGGAGCAGGCGGAGGTGGACGCTTTCACAGAGCTGCTGCAGGCCTCCCAGGAAGGGACGGAGGTGGCCACGGGCGTCGACCGGCTGAAAAACCTGCTGATCCTGGTGGTGGGCAAGGTGAACGACCTGCCCCCCTGGTTTTACCTGCAGAATCCCAATGTGAAGCTCATCACCATCGGCACCCCCGCCCGGGAGGAGCGGGAGGCCCTGCTGGCGGGGGACGGGCTGCGCTCCTTTTTCACCCTCCGGGCCTGGCAGAAGGAGCAGGCGCACTTTCAAGCCCATCCGGAGGAGCTGGACAAGCTCCGCGCCCGCTTCGTGGGCCTGACGGAGGGCCTGAGCTTCACGGAGCTCATGGGTCTCCGGACCCTCTGTGTCAACGAGAACATCCCGGTCCACGAGATGACCAGCGTGGTGGACCTGTATAAATTCGGCATCCGGGAAAATCCCTGGAACAGCCTGGACCACGAACGCCTGGCCGCCGCGGAGGAGACCTTCCGCCGTCGGGTCAAGGGCCAGGAATATGCGGTGCAGCGCGCCATGGACGTTATCAAGCGGGCCGCCATCGGCCTGGGGAACCTGCAGAGCAGCTCCACCACCAAGCCCAAGGGCATCCTTTTCTTCGCCGGGCCCACGGGCACCGGCAAGACGGAGACCGCCAAGACCATGGCGGAGGCCCTGTTCGGCGACGAGCGCTGCTGTATCCGCTTCGACATGAGCGAATACCGCCAGAGCCACTCCGACCAGCGGCTCCTGGGAGCCCCGCCGGGCTATGTGGGTTATGAGGCCGGGGGCCAGCTCACCAACGCCGTGCGCAATAATCCCTTCTCCATCCTCCTGTTCGACGAGATCGAGAAGGCCCACCCCTCCATCCTGGACAAATTCCTCCAGATCCTGGAGGACGGGCGCATGACCGACGGCAAGGGGAACACCGTCTATTTCACCGAGACCGTCATCATCTTCACCAGCAACCTGGGCTTCCACCGGCGGGACGGCGCCGATGGACGCGCCGCCGCCAGCCCGGAGATGGACTACGCCACCCTGCGCAGCACCATCCACGGGGCCATCGAGGAATACTTCAAGCTGGAGCTGGGGCGGCCGGAGCTCCTCAACCGCATCGGGGAGAATATCATCGTTTTCGACTACATCCGGCCCGACACCGCCGCCGCCATTCTGGACGCGCAGGTGGAGAAGATCGCCGGGCGGCTGTGGGAGGACCGCTCCATCCGCCTGGTCCTCTATGCCGGGGCGCGGGAGACCCTGCTCCGCGCCGCTCTGCAGAACCTCTCCAACGGCGGCCGGGGCGTGGGCAACATCGTGGAAAGCATGCTCATCAACCCCCTCTCCCGTTTCCTTTTCGACAACCGGGTGGAGTCCGGCGGCCGGCTGACGGTCCGGGCCATCCGCAGCGCCGGCGGCAACTATGTCCTGGACGCGGCGGTCACGGAGGAATAGACCGGGGAAAATAAAAAACGCCCCGGCGGGAATTCCCGCCGGGGAGCGCCGGACCGCAGTCCGATCAGGTCAGAATGTTGATGAGCAGGGTCAGCAGCACAAAGGCAAGGGCGACCCACTTGGTGTATTTGGCCAGCTTGGCGTCCAGCGTCTTGGCCTTGTTCTTGGCCAGGAAGGTATCGGCCACGCCGCCGATGGCGCCGCTGAGGCCCGCGCTCTTTCCGGACTGGAAGAGGACGATCAGCACGGTGGCCAGGGCGGTGAGCAGCTGCAGTACGGTGAGAATGATGATCCAGGCAGACATTGACAAGCATCCTTTCGTTGAAGGCCAGAGGCAATGCTGCCGGGCCTCGTATTTTCGTGCATGCCATAGTATCATAAGCCTCCGTTTTTTGCAAGCCCTATATTTTGATATTTTCGACCGAAGTCCCACAGCATATATATTATAATGTAGGTGATCCCCATGTTTTTCGACACCCATGCCCACTATGACGACGGCCGCTTTGACGCGGACCGGGAAGAATTGCTGGCCGCCCTGCCGGCAAAGGGGGTGGGCTGCGTCGTCAACTGCGGCTCCGACGCCCCCTCCTCCCGCGTGAGCCTGGATCTCGCGCGGCGCTTTACGCATGTCTATGCCGCCGCGGGCATCCACCCGGAGGCCGCCGGGGAATACGGCCCGGAGGACCTTGCCGCCGTGGAGGCCATGCTGGGGGAGGAAAAGGTCGTGGCCGTGGGGGAGATCGGCCTGGATTATTACTATGCGGACGCCGCCCCCCGGGAGACGCAGCTGGAGCTGCTGCGCATCCAGCTCCGCCTGGCCCTGGAGAAGGACCTGCCCGTGGTGATCCACGACCGGGAGGCCCACGCCGACAGCCTCATGGCGGTAAAGGAGCTGCCCGGCCTCCGGGGAGTCTTCCACTGCTATTCCGGCAGCGTGGAGATGGCGCAGGAGCTGGTAAAGCTGGGCTGGTATTTCTCCTTCGGCGGGGCCGTCACCTTCAAAAACGCCCGCAAGGCACCGGAGGTCATCGCCGCCCTGCCGCCGGAAAGGCTGATGCTGGAGACGGACTGCCCCTACCTGGCCCCGGTCCCCTTCCGGGGGAAACGCTGCGATTCCTCACTCCTGCCCTATACCGCCGCGGCTGTCGCCGCGTTCCGGGGCGTCACGGCGGAGGAAATCGAGCTTCTCACCTGGGAGAACGCCTGCACTTTCTTCGGCGTCCGGCCCTGACAGGAGCGTTTTGTACCTTTTGCCCAAATCCGCAGATGAAATTTCTCTGAAATATACAAAATAACTGCTTGACATTCCCGGCAGCCTTTGGTAAACTTATCGAGCCGCGCAAAAAGCGTGGTACTCTTGCCCTGCGGCAAGAGCTGCGATGAAGCGGGAGATTGCTCGGAGGACCGAGGTAACTTCCGTGGAGCATGTCCGACGATCGGGCGGCTGGAAATGTCTGTGCCCTCTGCAAGGGTTGAAGCGCGTATATCGCCGCGCTCAGGGATGAAAGCCGGTTCAAAACCGGCTGATTTTATGGGAACGGAATGATACGCACGGCAGCGGGTATGAGAAATTTTCACCGTACGGGACAAGGAAAAAGGAACGTACGAAGGGAGCACAACCAATGGCAGCAAAGAAAATGATCCGCATCCGGCTGAAGGCCTACGACCACCAGCTCATCGACCAGAGCGCCGAAAGAATCGTGGAGACCGCCAAGCGCACCGACGCCAAGGTCTCCGGGCCCATCCCCCTGCCCACCCGCAAGGAGGTCGTGACGATCCTCCGGGCCGTCCACAAATATAAGGACAGCCGCGAGCAGTTCGAGCGCAGGACCCACAAGCGCCTGATCGACATCCACAATCCCTCCCAGAAGACCGTGGAAGCCCTCATGAGCCTGGAACTTCCGGCCGGCGTCGAGATCGAGATCAAGCTCTGATCCAGCCCAACGGGTCAAAGCGAAGCGCACATCCCCCGGCGAACACCTTATCTTATTACCGCGCATAACCCAAGCCTGGCCGCTTGCGTAGGTCGGGCGGGTCATGTTGGCAGGGCCCGAGGGCCCGTCAACCAATAACCTGAAGGAGGAAATATCCATGAAGAAGGCCATCATCGGAAAGAAAGTGGGCATGACCCAGATTTTCGATGAAGCCGGCCACGCGATCCCCGTCACCGTGATCGAGGCCGGCCCCTGTGTGGTCACCCAGAAGAAGACCCAGGAAACCGACGGCTACGCCGCCATCCAGCTGGGCTTCGAGGAAGTGGCCGAGAAGAAGCTCTCCAAGCCGGAGCAGGGTCACCTGAAGAAGGCCGGCACCGCCCCCATGAAGGTCCTGAAGGAGTTCAAGCTGGACTCCGGGGCTGAAATGAACGTGGGCGACGTCATCAAGGCCGACGTTTTCGCCAAGGGCGAAAAGGTGGACATCACCGGCATCAGCCGCGGCAAGGGCTACGCCGGCGTCATCAAGCGCTGGAACGCCCACCGCCTCAAGGAATCCCACGGCACCGGCCCCGTGCACCGGCACGCCGGCGCCATGAGCGCCAACTCCAGCCCCAGCAAGATCTTCCCGGGCAAGATCGGCGCAGGCCAGATGGGCGTCGAGCAGGTCACCGTGCAGAACCTGGAGATCGTCCAGGTGGACGCTAGTCTCAACCTCATCGCCGTGAAGGGCGCCGTGCCCGGCCCCAACCAGGGCATCGTCGCGCTGAAGAGCACCGTGAAGAAGAACAAGATCAAGCACGCCGTTTCTTCCCGCGTGAGCACCAACCCGCAGAAGCGGTCCGCCAGAAACGCATAAGAAAGGAGAGAGTGAAATGCCTGTTGCGAAAAAGTATAACATGGCCGGCCAGTGTGTCGGCGAGGTTGAACTCTCCGAGGCCGTTTTCGGCGCCGAGCCCAACGGCAGTGTGCTCCATGATTCCGTGAAGAACTACCTGGCCAACCAGCGGCAGGGCACCCAGAGCGCCCTCACCAAGGGCGAGGTCAGCTACTCCACCAAGAAGCCCTGGCGTCAGAAGGGCACCGGCCGCGCCCGCGCCGGCTACAAGGGCAGCCCCGTGTGGACCCACGGCGGCGTCGCTTTCGCCCCCAAGCCCAGGGACTACAGCTACTCCCTCAACCGCAAGGTCCGCCGCCTGGCCCTGATCAGCGCCCTGAGCGCCAAGGCCGCCGAGGGCAGCGTGATCGTGGTGGACGATCTGAGCATGGACACCATCAAGACGAAGGAATTCGTGAAGTTCCTGAACGCGGTGGGCTCCGAGGGCAAGGCCCTCGTCGTCACCCCCGAGGTGCGGGAGAACATCGTCAAGAGCGCCCGCAACATCCCCGGCGTGAAGACCACCATCGCCCGCAAGAGCGCCGACGAGAACGGCAAGGAGATCTGCTCCGTCATTCTCAGCGCCTACGACGTGCTGGACTGCAAGAAGTTCATCATCGACGAGAAAGCGCTGCAGGTCGTCGAGGAGGTATATGCCTGATGAAATCCGCTTACGACATCATCATTAAGCCCATCATCACCGAGCAGTCCATGGAGCAGGGCGATCTGAAGAAGTACGCCTTCCAGGTGGCCCGTGACGCGGGCAAGATCGAGATCAAGAAGGCCGTCGAGGAAGCCTTCGGCGTCAAGGTCGCCAAGGTCACCACCCTCAACGTGAAGGGCAAAAAGCGCCGCACCGGTCAGTACCCCGCCGGATTCACCGCCGCCACCAAGAAGGCTGTGGTCCGCCTGACCGAGGACTCCAAGACCATCGAGTTCTTTGAAGGGATGGTGTAATCAATGTCTATCAAATCTTTTAATCCGACCAGCCCGGCCCGCCGGCACATGACCGTTTCCGGCTTCGACGGCATCGACAAGAAGGCCGAACCGGAAAAGAGCCTGACCGAGGTCCTGAAGAAGAATTCCGGCCGCAACAGCTACGGCCGCATCACCGTCCGCCACCGCGGCGGCGGCAACCGCCGGAAGTACCGCATCATCGACTTCCGCCGCGACAAGCTGGACGTGGAGGCCACCGTGCTCCGCCTGGAGTACGACCCCAACCGCTCCGCTTACATCGCCCTGGTGGAATACACCGACGGCGAGAAGCGCTATATCATCGCTCCCGACGGCCTGAAGCCCGGCGACAAGGTGATCTCCTCCGAGAGCGCCGACATCAAGCCCGGCAACACCCTCCCCATCGAGAAGATCCCCGTGGGCACCATCATCCACAATGTGGAGCTGAACCCCGGCAAAGGCGGCCAGCTGGTCCGCTCCGCCGGCGACTACGCCCAGCTGATGGCCAAGGAGGGCAAGCTTGCCCAGGTCCGTCTCCCCAGCGGCGAGGTCCGCTATGTGCGCATGAACTGCAAGGCCACCATCGGCCAGGTCAGCAATCTGGATCACGAGAACGTGAAGATCGGCTCCGCCGGCCGCAAGCGCCACATGGGCTGGCGTCCCACCGTCCGCGGCAGCGTCATGAACCCGGTGGACCATCCCCACGGCGGCGGCGAGGGCAAGGCTCCCATCGGCCGGCCCGGCCCCGTGACTCCCTGGGGCAAGCCGACCCTGGGCTACAAGACCCGGAAGACCAAGGCCCGCACCGAGAAGTTCATCGTGAAGCACAGAAACTCGAAGTAAGGAGGGAACGGAAACATGAGCAGAAGTATCAAGAAGGGCCCGTTTGTAGCTCCCGAGCTGATTAAGCGGGTCACCGAAATGAACAAGACCGGCGAAAAGAAGGTCCTGAAGACCTGGTCCCGCGCTTCCACCATCTTCCCCTCCTTCGTGGGTCACACCATCGCCGTTCACGACGGCCGCCGCCACATCCCCGTGTATATCACCGAGGACATGGTGGGCCACAAGCTGGGCGAGTTCGCCCCCACCCGCACGTTCCGCGGCCACTCCGGCGGCAAGACGGCGGGCAAGTAAAGGAGGCAAGCAGAGAGAATGGAAGCCAAAGCTACACTGCATTACGCGCGCATCTCGCCTCGCAAGGTGCAGATCGTCTGCGACCTGATCCGCGGCAAGGACACCCGCACCGCGGAAGCGATCCTGATGCAGACGCCCAAGGCCGCCTCCGAGCTGCTGCTGAAGCTGCTGAAGAGCGCTTGTGCCAACGCGGAAAACAACCATGAGATGAACCCCGATGCGCTGTACGTCTCCGAGACCTACGCCAACCCCGGCCCCATCCTGAAGCGCGGCATGGCCCGCGCCCGGGGCGGCTACGCCAGGATCCTCAAGAGAACGTCGCACATCACCGTCGTTGTGAAGGAGAAGGAGTAACGGTATGGGACAGAAAGTTAATCCCCATGGTCTGCGCGTAGGCGTCATCAAGGACTGGGATTCCCGCTGGTATGCGCGGAACGAGAAAGTCGGCGACCTGATCGTCGAGGACTATAAGATCCGGAAATATCTGAAGAAGAACCTCTACTCTGCCGGCATCCCCACCATTGAGATCGAGCGGGACAGCGCCAAGATCCGCATTTATATCCACTGCTCCAGGCCCGGCGTGGTCATCGGCAAGGGCGGCACGGAGATCGAGAAGCTCCGCCTCACCATGGAGCAGATGTTGGGCAAGCCCGTGGCTCTCAGCATCGTGGAGGTCAAGAGCCCCGATACCAATGCCCAGCTGGTGGCGGAGAACATCGCCCAGCAGCTGGAGAAGCGCATCGGTTTCCGCCGTGCCATGAAGAATGCCATCGGCCGTGCCATGCGCGCCGGCGTCCGCGGCATCAAGGTCATGTGCGGCGGCCGTCTCGGCGGCGCCGAAATCGCCCGCAGCGAGACCGCCCACGAGGGCACCGTGCCCCTGCAGACCCTCCGCGCCGACATCGACTACGGCTTCGCCGAGGCCGCCACCACCTATGGCCGCATCGGCGTGAAGGTCTGGATCTACAAGGGCGAGGTCATCTCCCAGACCCTGCGCACCACTCCCCGCACCATGGACACCAGCCGGCCCGACCGCCGGAATGACCGTCGGAATGACCGCCGCGGCGACCGCCGTCAGGGCGGCTACGGCAACCGTCAGGGCCAGGGCCAGGGCGGCTACGGCAATCGTCCCCAGGGCGGCTACGGCAACCGTCAGGGCCAGGGCCAGGGCGGCTATGGCAATCGTCCCCAGGGCGGTTATAACCGGCCCCAGGGCAATCGCCCCATGAACAGCCAGCAGGGCGGCTCCAATCGGCATCAGGGCCAGAGCGGCGCCCCCAGGGAAGGAGGAGCTAGC
>JAEETX010000023.1 GCA_016286665.1 Oscillospiraceae bacterium | reverse complement strand
AAGGAGAAAGCGATGAAAGCACTGGACCCCAGAGGCCTGTTCAACGTCATCCAGCGGGCGCCCCTGTCCCTGCGGCCGGACACCCTGGCAGGGAAGACGCTCTACATCATCAATTCCTGGCCGGGGGATACCCACGGCTTCGGGGAGATCGAAAAGGCGCTGGACGCCCGCCTGCGGGCCAAATACCCCGGCGTGAGCATCGAATACCGCACGCGCATGAGCTATTCCTCTGACGACCCGCGGCTCTGGTCGGAGATGAAGGAAAAGGCGGACGCCTTTGTGTACTTTGCCGCCCCCTCCTGCTCCACCACCGCCTGCGCCGTCACCTGGCCCGCCCGGAGCATTGAGCGCGCGGGCATCCCCGGCGTGGTGGTCCTCTACCGCTATCTGGAACAGGACGCCCTGCTCTCCCGGGAGCGGGAGGGCATGTGCATCCGCCTGGCGGAGACGGAATTCCCCTGCGCGGATATCAGCGAAAAGGACCTGGAAACCCTGCTGCAGGACATCGAGGACGCGCTGTTCCGCCCCCTGACGGCGGAGGAGCTGGTCAGCGGGCCCTACACGCCGCCTCAGCCCCCGCGCTGGTGCGCCGAGGGCACGGAGGACGAGCTGCAGGAATATTTCCAGGAAAACGGCCTGACGGACGGCCTGCCCGTCATCATCCCCACGGAGGAGCGCCTGGCGGCCATGCTCAAGGGCACCTCCCACGCCCCCGACGAGGTGATCTGCACCCAGATGGCCCCGGAGGGCAGGATCGTCACCGTGGAGAAAGCGGCCATCACCGCGGTCATGGCCGGAGCAAAGCCGGAATATCTGCCCGTCATCCTGGCGATGATCGAGCTCATGGGCACGGACCAGCGCCACCACCAGACGGCGAAATCCACCAATGCCTTCAGCTTCATGCAGGTGGTCAACGGACCCATCCGCAGGGAGATCGGCATGAACGACTCCGTCTGCGCCCTGGGTCCCGGCGGCCGTGCCAACGCCGTCATCGGCCGCGCCCACCGTCTGGCCCTCACCAACCTGGGGGGCAGCGAGGTGGGAGTGAACCTCATGGGCGTCATGGGCAACAATTCCTGCTATACCTTCGCCTTCGCGGAAAACGAGGAGGCCAGCCCCTGGGCGCCCTATTCCACCTCCCTGGGCTTCAAGGAGGGGGAGAGCGTTCTGAGCATCCTCACCGGCGGCTGGAGCCACGTGGGCAATTACATGCTCAATCCCAGCCTGGATGATTTTTATGAGGAGATCAAGGCCTTTGAAATGCTCCACGGGGTCACGATCCTGGTCTCCCCCCTGCGGGCCAGGGAGCTGGCGGAGGGAGAGGGCTGCTCCACCCGGCAGGAGATCGAGGATTATTTCCGGCGGAAGATCACCGTCCGCGTGGGGGACCTGAAGCGCAAGCGCTGGGCCCCCCGGTTCACGGAGGACCCCCTGACGGGAAAGCCCGTCACGGACGACAGCGTGGTGCCCCTCTTTGCCAAGGGCCAGATCAACGTCATCGTGGTGGGAGACCCCCAGGGGTCCAACGTGGTGCAGGGCTGGAGCCAGTACAGCCCCCACAGCACCTCCATCGACAAGTGGCGGTAAAAGAAGCGCAAATCCGGCGCCCCTTCCGGCTTTGGCCGGAAGGGGCGCCGCGGTCAGTACATATCCGTATCAGTTCAGGGAATAGATGCGCAGACCGTCGAACTTTCTGACGAGCTTCAGCATGCTGTTGAAGGGCTTGTAGTCCTTGCCCTGGTCCGCTTCGGAGAGGGCGGCATAGTGGGCGAATATCTCCGCCTCCGCAGGGTCGCCCTCCATGGTCAGCTTGTGCATGCGCAGCTGTTCCCGCAGGGCCTTCCGCGCGGCCGGCTCATCGCCGTACTGCCGCAGGAGCGCCGGCGGGAGGGGCGCGGTCTCATACAGGTCCCCCTTCTGCCAGGCCATGGAGATGTGCTCCCGCACCCAGCGCTCATGCTCCATGGGGGCGAAGATCGCCGTCTGCTTTTCCGTGAAGGCGGGGATCAGGTCATAGTCCACGGGCCGGTCCGTGTAGAAGCAGTCCAGGGCGTCCAGATAACGGGCGAAGCCCTTGGCCTGGTTCAGGTTGGAGAGCTGGTATTCCAGGGAAAGGGCCTCGAATTCCGCCTCCAGCCGGGCGCCGTCCACGTCCTTCTCCCGCCCCTCGTAGGCATACCGGGCGTTCAGGGCCACGGCGAAGTCGAACAGGTGCAGGAAGCTGCTCTGGGACAGATAGGTGTGCTTGCTTTTCCGTTCCGCCTGCCGGGTGTCCACCGCCGCGGCGAGGGGGACCGGGGCGGTGTCCACGATCCGTTCGATGTCGGTGAGGAAGCGCCGCTCCTTTTCCGCCATGTCGCTGTAAGCCTTCAGCCGGGGGGCCTTCCCCTGCCTTCCCCCGGCCTCCCATTCCCGGTAGCGGAGGCGGTAGGCGTCGATCTTCTCCTGCTCCTCCCGGTCGAAATGGTAGACGGCCCGGATGCTGCCGCCGGTGAAATCGAAGTCCGCCGCCATGGGGTGCAGCTCCGTCCGGGAATTGCGCCCATAGGCCGTGCGGTCCCAGCACTGGAGTTCGTCGCAGAGCATCAGCAGCCAGGCCAGGGGGTGGAGGTCCATGGGCAGGGGGGCCTTGCGCTTTTCCTCGTCCTTGTAGAAGGAGACGGCGAATTTGAAAAGGCTGTTGTGCAGCAGGATCGCCGTCAGGGCGTCCACGTGCATTTCCGTGAGCTTTTCCGCCCCCAGGGCGCTTTCCAGCTCCCGGTAAAGGCGGGCGGCGCTGAAATAGGCGTGGTCCATATAGTAGCCGAAGGAATCGGGCCTGCCGGGCTTGTCGCGGATCGTCCGGAGAATGGATTCCTCCGTGAAGCCGTAGGCTTTCCCAAGCTTCGCCGTGACGGAAGCGGCGAGCAGCTCCTCCGCGTTGGAGAAGCGTCGGCCGTAGAGGGTCTCGAACCGCGCCCTGGCCCCGTCCCCCAGGGCGATGAGGGCGTCCACGCCCCGATAGGCGAGGAAAAGACTTCCCCGGCCCCGCTCCTGGCCGGCCACCTCGAAATAGGACATCACCTGCTCGAAGGGCAGCTCGAAGGGATAGCCGATGTCGTGGAAAAGGGAGGTCAGACCCCAGAATTCCAGAAAGCGGCAGGCGGCGGCCCGGTCCGCCTCGCTGTGGGAGCCGAAGCCGTAGAAGCGCCGAAAGGCGGCGCGGTAAGCGCTGCTGGAATCGTAAAGCGCCAGCCCCAGGGCGAAGACATAGACGGAGTGGGAATAGTGGTCCCGGTGCTTCATGAGGAGAGAGCTCCCGTTGGATTCGAATTCCGACAGCAGCTCCACCATCCGCTTGGATTTGCCGTAGCGGCCGAAGAACATCTCCAGATAGCAATAATAGACGTTGTAGGCGTCCTCCGCCGCGCCGGAGTCGATGAACCGCTCCAGCTCCCGCTCCAGGCAGAGGCGGTCCAGGTCCATCTGCATGGCGTAGGGGATCTGCCCCGGCAGGAGGCTCGACCCCCGGTAAGCGCCGGAAGCCGCTTCCGCCGCCGTCTGCTCTTCGTCGAAGCGAAGGCCCTCGCAGCGCTCGTGGAGGAAGCGCAGGGCGGAAGCCTTCAGGGACCGGTCCGCCGGGTCATAGTGCTTCTCCGGCGGCAGGGGGCCGACCCCCGGCCCGAAAAGCGTCTCGTTCCTTGCGCGCATCTGCGCCAGCGCCGTATAGCTCATGGCTTTCTCCCTCCTGACAAATGCTGTCCTCAGCATACCAGAACCGCCGGGCGTAAGCAAGCCCGTTGACGGCGCGGGGGGCCGGGCATATAATGGCCGCAAACGAAAAGGGCCCGCATATCCGCGCGCAAGGGGCCCGGAGGAGGACGGGCGATGGTGACGATCCGGCAGGAAAAACTGAGGGCGGAGGAATATGTGGATTTCCTCCGGCGCACGGATCTGGGGTCTCAATACCCCAGGGAGCGCTTCGAGACGCGCATCCCCCGGCTGCTGGAAAGCGCTTCCCTCAGCCTGGCGGCCAGGGATGAACGCGGCTGCCTGACGGGGGTGCTCCTGGGGCTGACGGATTTTGCCTATTGGCTGTTCGTCACGGACCTGGGGGTGGACCGGCGGTTTGAGCGGCAGGGGATCGGCTCCCGGCTCATGAAGACGGCCCTGGACCTGGCGGGGGGCGAAAGGGATATCGCCGTCTATCTGGTCGCCAATGAAAAGGCGATCCCCTTTTATGAGAAGCTGGGCATGAAAAAGGCGGAGGACGTCATGCAGTACTGGCATGTGGAGTGGACGGATTTCACCGTGGAATAAGGACCGGGGACGCGCAGCCGCGTCCCCGGCATTTATCTGCTCTGTGCTTTCGCAAGGAACTTTTCACTGTCCACGATGAAGCGCTCGTGGGTCCCCTCGGCGACGAGCCCGCTTTCGTCGAACACCGCCGCGTGAAAGACCAGGCGGCGGCGGTCGATCTCCCTGAGCTCCGTTTCACAGCGCACCCGCTTACCCGGTAGCGTCGGCGCCAGGTGGGCAAGGTCCAGCTTCGTGCCCACGGTGCTTTGGCCCGGTTCCAGGGCGCCCGCCACGCTTTTCCAGGCGGTCTCCTCCACCAGGGCGATCAGCGCAGGAGTGGCGAAGACGTTCAGTTCTCCGCTCCCCATGGCTCTGGCAGTCCGTTCTTCCGTGACGAGGACTTCTCCCGTTCCTTTGATCCCGATTTCCGGCATATCTCCCGACCTCATTTCTCCTCCGGCTTTTTCAGATAGCGGTAGTAGCCCGAATACAGGGCGTTCAGGGGCGCGTGGCCCAGGAGCCGGTCCTTCACGGCCACCACGGTCACATAGCCCTCGATGTGCTTCAAAAACATGGAGTCGTGGCCCACGCACAGGCCCAGCATCAGGTTGAATTCGCATTTTTCCTCGTTGAGGATGCCCGCCTGGGTGATGGGGTTGCACATGGGCTCCGGGCCGGGGAAGATCTTTTCCTCCTCCCTCAGGCCCAGGAAGCTTTTGTCCACCCGCCCCACCTTGCAGCAGACGGAGACCACTTCGAAGCCGTGGCTCTCCAGGATTTCACAGAGGGCCCTTGCCTCCGTGCGCAGGCCCAGGCAGAAGGCGAGCCCCAGCTTCCGGTAGCCCATGCGCTGCGCGAATTCGATGATCTCCATGATCCGGGGCTTCAGGGGCTGCCGCGCCTCCGGGTCGTAGGGGGAAGGGCCGTAGCAGGCCGCCTCCTGGCGGGAAGCTTCCGCGGCAAAGCGCATCAGCTCTCCGTCGGAAGCCATCTCCCGGCAGGCAGCTTCGCAGGCCGCCGGGTATTCCGCCGTGGCGCAGCCCTCCGGGCCCCGGCCGGTTTCGTTTTTGCAGAGCCGCTCCGGCTCCTGAAAGGGGCACATGGCGCAGTTGGATGGTTTCGTGTGCTGCATACTGTCGTTACCTCACAGGCTTCCCGGCAGGGGCGAAATGCGCCCCTGCCGGTATATTTTACACGCTCAGCTCCGTCCGGCGGATCAGGTCGTCCTGGGCTTCCTTATAGACCTCCACGAAGTAGGCGGAGAAGCCCGCCACTCGCACCACCAGGTCCTGATAATCGCCGGGGGTCTCCTGAGCCTTGCGGAGCATTTCCGCGGAGACGATGTTCAGCTGCAGTTCCATGCCGCCGCCCCGGAAATAGCTCTCCATCACTGCCCGCAGCTTCCGGTCCCCGCCCTCGCCCTGGAGGGCGGTGGGATGGAATTTCATGTTGCAGAGGGTGCCGTTGCCGTATTCGGACTGGTCGAATTTCAGGATGGAGTTGATGGTGGCGAAGGGGCCGGACTTGTCCATGCCCTGCACCGGGGAGATGCCGTCGCTGAGGGGCGCGCCGGACTTGCGCCCGTCGGGGGTGGCGGCCACCATGCCGCCGTAGACCACGTTGAGGGTGACGGGCCAGCAGCCCGCCGTCCAGCGGTTGCCCCGGGGGCTCGTGCCCCTGGAGATTGCCTGGGCGTAGGTGTCCGCGGTGAATTTCAGGTATTTGTCCGCCTCGGGGTCGTTGTTGCCGAAGTGGGTGCACTTTCCCAGGATATACTGATGCAGGTCCTCGTAGCCCTCCCAGTTGGCCATCAGCGCGTCGTAGAGCTCGCGGGTGGTGGCGATCTTGTCCCGGAAGCAGACCTGATCGATGATGTTCAGGCTGTCGGCGACGTTGCCGTGGCCGATGCTGCTGTTGCCGGTGTTGGTGTAGCGGGAGCCGCCCCATAGGATATCCAGGCCCTTTTCCATGCAGCCGTCCACCGTGGCGGAGAGGAGGGGCATGGGCATGCGCTCGGCATAGATGAACTCATAGCAGTTGACCATGGTCACCTGCCACTTGGCGAAGAATTCGATCTGCTGCCGGTAGGCCTCCAGCACCTCGTCCATGCTCTGCATGTCATAGAGATAGCCCGTGGCGGGGCCGGTGCGCCTGGATTCCGGAGTCCCCTTGGCGTGCCAGGGATTCGTGCCGTTGTTGATGGCGCACCACAGGGCCGCGGGGAGGATGGTGTAGGAGTTGGCGCCATCGCCGCCGGAGTTGGCAAAGTCGCTGCCGCAGACGCAGGGCTCCACGCAGCCGATGAGGCAGTAGTTTCGGGCGTCCTCCAGGGGGATGCCCCGGCGCATGAGGGCCTTTTCCGCTGTTGCATCCCATTCAAAGCAGGGCACGCCGCCCACCTGCTTGGTGGTCTCGATGGCCGCCTCCCACAGCGCGTCCGGACTGCCCTCGTGGAGCCGGAGGGCCAGGGGCGGGTTGTGGATCTTCAGCCGGGCGGAGGCCTGCATGACCATATAGGTCACGTCGTTGGTGACGTCGTTGCCCGCCTTGTCCGTGCCCCCCAGGGTGATGAGCTGGCCTGAGGTGTAGCCGGGGCTACTGCGGGTGGCCCGCTCGCTCCAGGCCTTGTTGATCTCCGCCACCTTGAGGATGAACATGTCCGTCAGCTCCTGGGCCTGGGCGCGAGTCAGCTTCCCCTCCGCCAGGTCCTTAGCCAGATACTTGCCGCAATACTGGTCCAGGCGGCCGTAGCTGATGCCGTGGGGCTGGGAGTCCAGCAGGATGCCCAGCTGATAGAGGAAGCAGGCCTGCAGGGCGTCGTGATAGCTCTCGCAGGGCTTGTCGATGATTCGGTTGAGGCGGTCCGCCATATCCAGCAGCTCCGCTTTGCGTCCTTCGTCGGCACAGGTCTCCGCCTGGCGCAGGCACTCTTTGGCATAGCGCTTCGTGTAGATGATGATGCCGTCGGTGACCGTCTGCACCGCCCGGTAGAACTGGAACTGCCGGGCTTCCTCCCCCTGGATGCCCTTCCGCAGCATGGCGCGCTTCTTCTCCGCCGCCTCTCTGCTGACGGCCCCCAGGCCCTTGTCCAGCACCGTCCAGAAATTGCCCACGAAGTGGCCGATGGGGTGCTGGCAGTTGCCGCTTGCGCGGAAGTTCAGGACGCCGTTGCCCAGCACCTCCGCGTTGTATTCCTCCGGATAGATGCTGTCGATGGCGGCGCTCATGCAGTTCGTGCGCCAGAAATCCCCGGTTTTCAGGATATATTCCCGGTCCTCCGGGGCCAGGTCATAGGGGTCGGTAGCACGGCCGGGGAAGGTATCGATCTCATCCAGGAACCAGGAGAAGGAATATTCCGGATACAGGGCGCAGCAGCGGAATTCCTCGCCGGGGTGGCCCACGATCAGCTCGTGGTCCCGCACGGGGGTGGGCATGTTTTCAAAGAGGGTGCGCAGGCACCCTGCCCGCTTGAGGATGCCGGGCAGCTGGGGATTTGCCATATAGTATTCCGTCACCAGACGGTAGCGGGAAATGTCGATCCTGGGCTTCTTGCCCCGGTACATGGCGCGGATCTTTTGGACCCGCGGGGAAATCGGCGCATTCTGATACATCGTGTTTCCTCCTTTGGCAGTGCCGGGGCAGCCGCGCCGGCATGCATGTTCTTTCCGTATCCCCATTATATACAAGATGGAATCGTGAATCAACCGCGACTGTGGCCGCAGGAGGTTGACTTCTCCGGGGGGAATCCGATATAATAACCGAAAGTATATAATGCCCAACATGTTGATAAAAGGAGAGGAATGCCGTGGGCAAACTGTTGTGGGAAGCCTCCAGAGGCAAGAAATGCCGCTGCGTCATGCGGAAATTCATCAACTATGTCAACGCGCGGGAGGGCCAGACCATCCGCAGCTATGACCAGCTGCACGCCTGGAGCGTGGCGGAGCCCCTGTTTTTCTGGAACGACGTGTGGGATTATTTCGGGATCATCGGAGAGAAGCCATACAACTGCGCCTTCAAATCCCGCCTGTATTTCAAGGACAGCGTATGGTTCCCCGGCGCGAAGATCAACTATGCCGAGAACATGCTGAAGCATATGTACGGCGAGGACGAGGGCATCGTCTTCCGGGGGGAGGACAAGGTGCGCCGGAGCCTGAGCCGGGACGACGTGCGCCATGAGGTGGTGAAGCTGGCCAAGGCCCTGCTGGATGCGGGCGTGGGAAAGGGCGCAGTCGTCGCCGGCTATCTGCCCAACCTGCCGGAGACGGTGATCGCCATGCTGGCCAGCGCCGCCGTGGGGGCCATCTGGTGCTCCTGCGCCACGGATATCGGTCCGGGGGCGGCCATCGACCGCATCGGCCAGACGGAGCCCGCAGTCCTGGTGACCGCGGACGGGTATTACTACAAGGGAAAGACCTTTGACGTGCTGCCCAACGCCCGGGCCATCGCGGAGGCCATCCCCTCCATCCAAAAGGTCGTCGTCGTCCACTATGCCGGAAACGGCCTGGAAGGCCTGGAGGCGGCGGATGACAAGTGGACCATGTGGGAGGACTTCACGGGGGGCTTCGACGGGGAAGTCTACCATTTCCCCCGCTTCCCCTATGAACAGCCGCTGGTCATCATGTTCTCCTCCGGCACCACGGGAAAACCGAAATGCATGGTGCAGTCCGCCATGGGCCTGATCCTGAACCAGTTGAAGGAGCTGGGCCTCCACAGCGACATGGCCTGGTCCGACAGCCTGCTGTATATCACCACCTGCAGCTGGATGATGTGGAACTGGCAGGCGGCCTCCATCGGGCTGGGGGTGCGGCTGGTGCTGTTCGACGGAAATCCCTCCTGGCCGGACCACAGCACCATCTGGAAGATCATCGAGGAAGAAAAGGTCACCATCTTCGGCCTCTCCGCCAGCTATATCCACGGCCTGATCCGGGACGGGTTCGTGCCCCGGGACGTGGTGGACCTGAGCCATCTGCGGGAGGTGTCCCAGACCGGCTCGGCCCTCTCGGAGCAGGGCTTCCACTTCATCTATGACAAGATCAAGGAGGACCTGTTCTTCAATTCCATCGCCGGCGGCACGGACATCAACGGCTGCTTCGCCATCGCCAACCCCCTGAAGCCGGTGTATTCCGGCGAACTCCAGGGACCGGGCCTGGGCATGGACGTCGACTGCTTCGATGAAAACGGCAACTCCATCCGGGACAGGGAAGGGGAGCTGGTGTGCAAGATCCCCGCCCCCTCCATGCCGCTGTATTTCTGGAACGATCCCGGCGGAAAGCGCTATCACAACGCCTATTTCGCCGTCTTCCCCGGCATCTGGATGCACGGGGACTACGTCACCATCTCCTCGGAGACCGGAGGCGTCACCTTCAACGGCCGCTCCGATTCCGTGCTCAAGCCCTCCGGCGTGCGCATCGGCACCGTGGAGATCTACAACATCGTGGAGAACATGGAGGAGGTCAGCGAGAGCCTCGCCATCGGCCAGGATCTGGAGGAGGACCAGCGGGTGATCCTCTTTGTCCAGCTGAAGGAGGGGTATCGCCTGGACGAGGAGCTGGCGAAGAAGATCAAGACCGCCCTGCGCACCAAGGCCTCCCCCCGGCATGTGCCCGCCCTGCTCCTTCAGGTTTCGGACATCCCCCACACCCACAACGGGAAAAAGGTGGAGAGCGCCGTGACGAACATCTTCAACGGCAGGGACGTCACCAACCGGGACGCGCTGGGGAACCCGGATTCCCTGGAGGAATACATCCGCATCAAGGAATCGATGTAAAGAACAGGAAAACACAGCCTGCCGCAGAAAGCGGCAGGCTGTGTTTTTTTGCTGCATTTACTCGGATTTCGCTTCGCTGGTGATGCGCAGGAGCTCCCGCTTGACCAGCCAGAGCTTTTCGGAGAGGTCCACATAGTAGGTGTGGGGGTTGTGGAAGCGCTTGACCTCGTCCCACAGCAGATCCACCTGGCTTGCGCAGTAATCCCGGATCTCCTTGAGGGTGGGGCGCTTGTAAACCAGCTTGCCGTCCTTGAAAATGGGCACCTGCAGCTCCTGGGCCCGGAAGTTTTCCAGCTTCTTCGTCTTCCACACGGCGTCCTGGTCGAAGATGGTGAGGGGCTGCGTATCGTCGATCACCTCGTCCCAGACGCAGATCTGGTCCGCCAGAGCCTTGCCCGTGACCCGGTCAAAGAGACGGTAGACCTTCTTGAAGTGGGGGGTGGTGATCTTGGCGGTGTTCTCGCTGATCTTGATCTTGGGGAGGATGGCGCCCTCGGCGTCCTCCACCGCGGCCAGCTTGTACACCGCGCCGAAGACGGGCTCGCTGCGGGCGGTGATGAGGCGCTCGCCCACGCCGAAGGTGTCCACGCAGGCGCCCTGCATGAGGAGGTCCTGGATCAGCTCCTCGTCCAGGGCGTTGGAGGCGGTGATCTTGCAGCACTGGAGGCCCGCGTCGTCCAGCATCTTCCGGGCCTGCTTGGAGAGGTAGGAGATATCGCCGGAATCCAGGCGGATGGCGAAATTGGTGATGCCCTTGGGCACCAGGAATTCCTTGAAGCAGCGGATGGCGTTGGGCACGCCGGATTTCAGGGTGTTGTAGGTGTCCACCAGCAGGGTGGCGTTGGTGGGATAGATCTCGCAGTAGGCCTTGAAGGCCTCGTATTCGGAATCGAACATCTGCACCCAGCTGTGGGCCATGGTGCCCCCGGCGGGCACGCCGTAGAGCTGGTCGGTGACGGTGCAGGCCGTGCCCGCGCAGCCGCCGATATAGGTGGCCCGCGCCCCCAGGATGGCGGCGTCGCCCCCCTGGGCACGGCGGGAGCCGAATTCCAGCACGGGCCGGCCCTGGGCAGCCCGCACCACGCGGTTGGCCTTGGTGGCGATGAGGGACTGGTGGTTGAACTGCAGAAGCAGATAGGTCTCCACCAGCTGGGCCTCCACCGCCGGGGCCCGGACGGTGATCACCGGCTCGCCGGGGAAGACGGGGGTGCCCTCCGGCACGGCCCAGATATCCCCGGTGAAGCGGAAGTATTTCAGCCAGCGGAGGAACTGCTCGTCGAAGCAGCCCTTGCTGCGCAGGTATTCGATGTCCCGCTTGTCGAAGTGCAGATTCTGGATATAGTCGATGATCTGGTCCAGACCGGCGGCGATGGCATAGCCGCCCCCGTCGGGCACCTTGCGGAAGAACACGTCGAAATAGCAGATCTTCTTGTAGAGCCCGGTCTTGAAATAGCCGTTGCCCATGGTGAGCTCATAGAAATCGCAGAGCATGGTGTAGTTCAGGTCATCCATCATCTTACCCCCTTGTGATAGAGCTTTTTCGACTGGTAGACCGGGTCGCAGGTGAGATTCGCGCCCAGCTTTTTGTATGTGTTCTCGTCCACCTGGCTCAGAAGCACGGTGGAATGGACTTCCGTGTTTTTCAGGTTGGGCAGCTGGTCCATGGCGGCCTTGGCCACCGGGTCGGACACGGCGCAGACGCTGAGGGCGATCAGCACTTCGTCCGCGTGGAGCCTCGGGTTGGAGCCGCCCAGCAGGTCCACCTTCAGGCGCTGGATGGGCTCGATCACGTCGGGGCTGATGAGGTGCCGCTCGTCGGGGATGCCCGCCAGCAGCTTGAGGGCGTTGAGCAGCAGGGCGCTGGAGGCCCCCAGCAGCTTGGAGGTCTTGCCGGTGATGACCCGCCCGTCGGTCAGCTCCATGGCGGCGGCGGGCTCGCCCGTTTCCTCCGCCTTCAGCCTGGCGGCCCCGGCCACCTTCCGATTGGCGGGGCTCAGGCCCGCCTGCTTCATGATGCTCTCGTTTTTCAGCACCACGGACTTGTCCGCGTTGCCCTTCCGGTTGGCGCAGGCGGCGTCGAACCAGCGGCGGACGATCTCCTTGTTGGCGGCGTGGATCACCGCCTCGTCGTCGATGATGCAGTAGCCCGCCATGTTCACCCCCATGTCCGTGGGGGATTTGTAGGGACAGGAGCCGAAGATGCTCTCGAAGATGGTCTTCATCAGGGGATAGATCTCCACGTCCCGGTTGTAGTTCACCGTGGTGACCCCGTAGGCGTCCAGGTGGAAGGGGTCGATCATGTTCACGTCGTCCAGGTCCGTGGTGGCAGCCTCGTAGGCCAGGTTCACCGGGTGCTTGAGGGGCAGGTTCCAGATGGGGAAGGTCTCGAATTTGGCGTAGCCCGCGTCCACCCCCCGCTTGTGCTCGTGGTAGAGCTGGCTCAGGCAGGTGGCCATCTTGCCGCTGCCGGGGCCGGGGGCGGTGACCACCACCAGGGGCCGCTCCGTCTCGATGAAATCGTTGCGGCCGAAGCCCTCCTCGGAGGCGATGGTCTCCACGTCGTAGGGATAATTGGGGATGGCGTAGTGCCGCCATACCTTGAGGCCCAGGCCCTCCAGCCGCTTCTGGAAGGCTTCCCCCGCCGCAGCGTGCAGGTCGAACTGGGTGATGACCACGCTGCCCACATAGAGGCCGATGCCCCGGAAGGCGTCGATGAGGCGCAGCAGATCCAGGTCGTAGGTGATGCCCAGGTCCCCCCGCACCTTGTTCTTTTCGATGTCCCCGGCGTTGATGACCATGACGATCTCCGCCTGGTCCTTCATGGTCAGCAGCATCTTCACCTTGCTGTCCGGCTGGAAGCCGGGCAGCACCCGGGATGCATGGTTGTCGTCAAAGAGCTTGCCGCCGAATTCCAGATAGAGCTTGCCGCCGAACTGGCCGATCCGCTCCCGGATGTGCTGGGACTGGAGCCGGAGGTATTTTTCATTGTCGAAGCCGACTTCGTATTTCATGGGCGTCCGCGGCGGAAGGCCGCTCCTCCTCTCAGGGCTGAGGCCCTGTTATTTCATAAAGAGGCAAAGGATGATGGGCAGGAACATGGCGGGCAGGAGATTGCCCACCTTGAGCTTGGTGACCCCCAGCATATTGAGGCCCAGGGCGACGATGAGCAGGCTGCCCGCGCAGCTCATCTCCGCCACGGTGTAGTCGCTGAGGATGGGCGCTGCCCAGCGGGCAAGGAGCACGATGGCCCCCTGATACACCAGCACGAAAGCACCGCTGAGGCAGACCCCCAGCCCCAGGCTGGAGGCCAGAATGATGGCGGAGACGAAATCCAGCAGGGATTTGGTGAAGATGGTCTCATGGTTCCCCGTGAGGCCGCTCTGGAGAGAGCCCACCACGGCCATGCTGCCCACGCAGAAAAGGAGGCTGGCGGTGACGAAGCCCTCCCCCAGGCGGCTGCCGCTCCTGCTCAGCTTCCCCTGGGCCCAGGCCCCCAGGCGCTGGATGCCCCCGTCGATGTTCAGGAGCTCTCCCAGGATGGCCCCCAGCACCAGGCTGAGGATGGTGACCAGGGTGTTGGTCCCGACGAGAGAGCCCTTGACGCCGATGTAGAGGACGCAGAGGGCCAGGCCCTTCTGCACCAGGTCCGCGAAGCGCTCCGGGATGCCCTTTTTCAGCAGGCTCCCCAGGAGGCCCCCCACCACGGCGGCCAGGGTGTTGACAAGGGTGCCGATCATGCCTTCAGGCTCAGATAGGCGTTGATGAAGCCGTCGATATCCCCGTCCATCACGTTGTTGATGTTCCCGTTTTCAAAGCCGGTGCGGTTGTCCTTGGCAAGGGTGTAGGGCATGAAGACATAGCTGCGGATGGCGCTGCCGAAGTCGATCTTCATCTGCACGCCCTTGATGTCGCTGATCTTTTCCAGGTGCTCCCGCTCCTTGATCTCCGCCAGCTTGGCCCGCAGCATCTCCTTGCAGTTTTCCAGGTTCTGGAAGTGGCTCCGTTCCACCTGGCTGGAGACCACGATGCCCGTGGGGATATGGGTCAGGCGCACGGCGGAGGAGGTCTTGTTGACCTTCTGGCCCCCCGCGCCGGAGGAGCGGAACACATCCATCTTGATGTCCTCGTCCCGCAGCTCGATCTCATTCGTGTCGGTGATCTCCGGCATGACCTCCACCGCGGCGAAGGAGGTCTGGCGGCGGCCGGAAGCGTCGAAGGGGGAGATGCGCACCAGCCGGTGCACCCCGTGCTCGCTCTTGAGGTAGCCGTAGGCGTTCTCGCCCTCGATCTTGATGGAGGCGGATTTGATGCCCGCCTCGTCCCCGTCCTGCCAGTCCATGAGGGTGTATTTGAAGCCGTGGCGCTCCGCCCAGCGGGTGTACATGCGGTAGAGCATGCTGGCCCAGTCCTGGGCCTCCGTGCCGCCGGCGCCGGGATGCAGGGTGAGGATGGCGTTGTTACTGTCGTATTCCCCGGTGAGCAGGGTGCTGAGGCGCACGGATTCCAGCTTTTCGGAGAACTTGTCGAAGTCCTCCACCAGCTCCGGCAGCAGGCTCTCGTCGTTCTCCTCCAGGGCCATGTCGCAGAGGGTGTAGAGGTCGTCCCACTGCTTCACCAGCCGGTCATAGGTCTCGCACTTGTCCTGCAGGCGCTTCATCTGCTGCTGCACCTTGGTGGCTGCGGCGGCGTCGTTCCAGAAGCCGTCGGCGGCGGTCCGGGCTTCCAGCTCCCGGATCTCCTCCCGGGCGGCGGCCAGCTTCATGCCCTCCTTCAGGGTCTCCAGCTGGGGCTTGAGGCCGTTCAGCTTCACTTTATATTCTTCAAATTCGATCATTTTCTATCATTCTCCTTTGTGTGTTTTATTTCATGGGATAGCGGCAGGAGAGGCCAACTATCCTTTCGTTCCTTTCGCGCCGCCGGAGAAGTTTTTCAGGATGCCCGTGTCGATCTCGCTGCGGAAGGAAGCGCGCTGACGCTCCCGCTTCAGGGCCAGGGACACCATTTTGTCCAGCAGGGCGGTATAGCTGAGGCCCGCGGGCTCCCAGAGATAGAAGGAGAGGGAGCCGGGGATGGTGTTCACCTCGTTGATATAGAGCTCCTCCGTCTCACCGTTCAGCAGGAAGTCGATCCGCGCCACGCCGCTGAGGTCCAGGGCCCGGAAGGCCCGCACCGCCAGGCTGCGCACCTTCTCCCGCAGCTCCGGGGAGACCGGCGCGGGAAGCAGGCGGCTGAGGCCGCTCATGCCCTTGCCGCCGGAGCCCTTGGCTCCGCCCTCGTATTTATCCCGGTAGGAGAGGATCTCGTCCCCCATGACCGGCTCCTCCACCTCGCTGGCCTCCGCTTCCTCCGCGTCCCCCAGCACGGCGCAGTTCAGCTCCCGCAGGGGCTGCACTGCCTTTTCCGCCAGGATGCGGGGGGAGAAGGAAAAGGCATAGTCCAGAGCGTCGTCCAGCTCTTCGGCGGAGCGCACCAGGCGGATGCCCACGCTGGAGCCCTGGTCCAGGGGCTTGACGACGAGGGGGAAGGGGAATTTCGCGGTGATGCGGGAGATCACCTCGCCCCGGTCCTCCTCGGCGCGGAAGCGCAGGGCGGGGAGCACCGGCAGGCCGGAGGCGGCGTAGAGCAGCTTCTGCGTGTATTTATCCATGCCCGCGGCGCTGGGGCCCACGTCGGAGCCGGCGAAGGGCAGCCCCAGGGTGCGGAAATAGCCCTGCAGGGCCCCGTCCTCCACATTGGTGCCGTGGACCACGGGGAAGGCCAGGTCCAGCGCCGCCAGGGGCTTCGATTTCAGGCCGAAGTGCCCGTAGGGCAGCAGGACGACCCGGTCCCCCTCCCGCGCGGGCAGGACGCGGGTGCACTTCTTCACGAGGGCCGGGATATCCCGGTATTCCTCAATCTTCCCCGCCGCCTCCCCGGTGTAGAAGGCGTGATCCCGGGTGATGTAGATGGGCAGGACGGCATATTTCGTTTGGTCGAAGCGGGGCAGGGCCTGGAGGGCGGAGATGATGCTCACCTCATGCTCCACGCTGCTGCCGCCGAAGAAAAGCCCGATCGTGATTTTCATGATAACCTCCAAAATGCCTCGCAGAGTTCGCGGCCGCTCGTCGCTGCAAGCTCCCTATCGGTCGCATCGGTCTGGCAGACCGATGCTCCTTCATTCCGCTGCTCCGTCTCCCCAAATCGCGGCTCAGCGCAGCGGCCGCGATTTGGAAAGGACGTTTTGGCAGAATCTGTGAGCAGCGCCGCTCGCGGCACTGCGAGCCATACTGCCAAATAAGGACGTCAGTAATTGTCCGGCAGATCGTTTTCCAAAAGGATGACCCGCCGCCCCTCCGCGGGGAAGGCGTCGGCCATGGCGATGGCCTCCTCCACCGTGTCCGCCACCCGGATATGCTCCTCCGGGAAGCCCGCCTCGACGAGTCCGGCCCGGATGGGGACGGACTGCTTCTTTCCCACCAGCACCGCCCGGTCGCAGAACCCGGCGGCCTGACGGCCGAAGGCGGTGTTCAGCTCCGTCTGCTTTTCTCCCAGCTCCACCATGCCGGGGGTGACGAGGATGCGCAGCCCCGCGAACATGCCCAGGGTCTCCAGGGCGGCCTGGGCCCCGGCGGGATTGGAGTTGTAGGCGTCGTCGATGATGAGCCGGTCGCCGCTCCCCCGCAGCTGCTGGCGGTGCTCCACCGCCTCCAGCCGCCGGACGGGCTGCCGCAGCTTTTCCAGGGGGATGCCCAGGGTGTTGGCCACGGCGATGGCGGCGGTGATGTTCTGCACATTGTGCTTCCCCAGGAGCTTCGTCTCGAATTCCACGCCCCGCACGGTGAAGCGGAGGCCGTGCTCGTCGCAGCGGATGTCCTCCGCCCGGTAGTCCCCCCGGAGGGTGCCGTAGCCCACGGTGCGTACGCCGACCTTCCGGTTGCGGATCTCCTCGTCGTCCATATTGCCGAAGAACACGCCGTCGGGGGGCAGGGCGTCGGCCAGCTCGAATTTCGTCTTCACCACGTTGGCGATGCTCTTGAAGCTCTCCAGGTGCTGGGGTCCGATGGCGGTGATCACGCCCATCTGCGGGTGCACAAGGTCGCAGATCTCCTTGATGTCCCCGATGTTCCGGGCCCCCATCTCGCAGACGAAGATTTCGTGGGTGGGACGCAGGTTTTCCCGGATGGTGCGCACCACCCCCAGGGTGGTGTTGTAGTTCAGGGGGGTAACCAAAACATTATATTGGACGCTGAGCAGCTTTTCAAGGAAAAACTTGACGCTGGTCTTCCCGTAGCTGCCGGTGACGCCGATGACCTTCAGCTGCGCGTCCTCCGAGAGGATGCGCTGCGCATCCCGGATGTAGTGCCGGTCCACGGCCTTTTCCATGGGCCTGTTCAGCTTGTCGGCCCCCAGCAGCAGCCAGGGGGCGAAGACCAGGAAGAAGGACATGAGCAGCGCCCCGAAGGCGCGCCCCTCCGGCGCGAAAAAGCCGAACAGCACGGGGATGACGCCGATCAGCAGGAAGGTAAGGCAGAGGCGCTTCACCCGGGCGGTGAACACCAGGGGCTTTTTCGCCTTTTTGGGCAGGTTCAGGGCGGCCGTGATCAAAAACAGGGCGGCGGCCAGGAAGCAGCCCAGGTCTCCCCACTTTTTCACCAGTAAGACGGCCCCCAGGGCCCAGACGCTGCGGAGCAGCAGCTCCTCCAGGTTGTCCTTGATCCACTTTTTGTGAACGGGATGCTTGTAGCCGTTCAGCTGGAACATGTGGACGTTTTTCCGGAAAAGAAGGAACGCACAGAGATAATAACAAAGGGTCAGCGCCCCGAAGGCGGCGTAGGCCATGGTCATTTGCCTCCAAGCAACCGCTGATGAAAGCGGTGTGTGCGGATTGTCGAACAGATTTTTTGCCTGATGAAGGCGAAAAATCGAAGGAATACTTTGTGTATTGCAAGATTTTGAGACAAAAGCAGGCGGAAAATATGTCGGCAAGACGTGCGCGGCGCGTTCATCAGCGGTTACTGAAAAAGGAATCCAGCACCCGGAACACGAAACGGGACTGCTCCAGATAGGCGTAGTGCCCCGCGCCGGGCACCGTCACCAGGCCCGCGTCGGGGATGCGCTCCTCAAAGACCTTCCCCATCCACAGGGGAGTGTCCGTATCCTTTTCACCCCAGATGAGGAGGCTGGGGTTGGGGATCATGGGCATCAAATCCCGCAGGTCCCGGTTCACCAGCTTCACCAGGGTCTGCCGCATGCGGGGGGAGGCGGCGCGGTAGTCTGCCGAGCCCCGCTTCTGCCGCCAGGCCTCCAGGGCCTTGGGGAAGGGGGAGAGGAAGAATTTGCCGATTTTGTAGGCGGCGGCGCGCAGCTTCTTTTTCACCGTGGGCTTGGGGACCACTCCCGCCGCGTCCAGAAACACCAGCTTGCCGAATTTGACCTCCCTGGGCTTCGAGGCCAGCACCAGCATGATGCGCCCGCCGTTGGAGTGGCCGATCAGGTGGGTCTCCCGGATGCCCAGGGCCTCCAGCAGCTCCAGAGTGAAGGCGGCGTAAGCTTCCGCGTCCCAGGCCTCCGGGGGCTCCGGCGTCGCCCCGAAGCCGGGCAGCTCCGGCACAAAGACGCGCATGGTCTGCCCCAGGTGGGCGGCCAGGTCCTTGTAAAGGGCGGCGTTAGTGCCCCAGCCCTGGAGGATCACCGCCGTTTCCGGCCCCTCGCCGAAGGATATGTAATTGACGGGGATGCCCCGGACCTCCGCTACCATGCTCTGCCCTCTTTTCGCCTGACAACAATTTCCCATATTACCCTAAATTAGAATTATACAACACACGGGCAAATATTACAATGCGGCGCGGTGAATTTTTCGGGGGGAGGCAACCGCGGCGGGACATGTTTTGAAGATTGTATTGCATGACAGGCTGTGATAAAATGTTTATAACCGTGATGGATACGAGGTGATTATATTATGAAGAAGCGCATGAGCCTCCTGCTGTGTTTGCTCCTGGCGCTGACCCTCCTTCCCGTCGGCGCGAACGCGGCCAAGGTCGTGTGGTCTTCCCAGAACCTCACGGTCAACGGGAGACCGGTGGAGTGTGAGAAATACAATATCGACGGGAGCAACTATTTCAAGCTGCGGGATATCGCCTATCTGCTTTCCGGCACGGCGTGCCAGTTTGAAGTGGGGTATGACACCGGGACCCGGACCGTGACCATCACCTCAGGCCTCCCCTATACGCCCACCGGGGAGGAGCTGATCGTCGGGATGGACAAATCCTCCACGGCCCAGCCCTCCACCCAGTCCATCGTGATCAACGGCGTCGTCCATTCCGAAATCAGCGCGTATAACCTGGCGAACAACAATTTCTTCAAGCTGCGGGACCTGGGGGACGTGCTGGGCTTCACGGTGGATTACGACAAGCCCTCCAACACGGCGATCATCCTGAGCGTCAGCCCCGCCCCCGCGACGGCCCCGGAACCGTCGCCGGAGCCAGCCCCGGAACCGACGCCGGAGCCTGCCCCGGAACCGACGCCGGAACCGACGCCGGAACCTGCGCCAGAGCCTGCCCCGGAGCCGGCGTCCCGCGTGCTGACCTCCAGGGAAATCTTTGAAAAATGCGCGCCCGCGGTTTTCTTTATCGAGACCTTCGATGTTTCCGGCGAAGCGTATGCCACCGGCAGCGGCTTTTTCATCGATGCCTGCGGCATCGCCGTCACCAATCATCACGTGCTGAAAAATGCGGTGTCCGCCACGGCTACCCTGATGGACGGGAGTGTCTGCCCCATTGCCGGCGTGCTGTATTTTGACCGGGAGAAGGACTTTGCCGTGATCAAGGTCGACGGCGAAGGCTTTGAAGCCCTGGAAGCGGGGGACGCTTCCACCCTGTCGGGCGGCGACGTCTGCTATGCCATCGGCAGCCCCAAGGGCCTGCAGAACACCATCTCCGACGGCATCATCTCCAATCCCTCCCGCACGGACCTGGACAGGGAGCTGATCCAGACGACCGCGCCCATTTCCTCCGGCAGCAGCGGCGGCGCGCTGCTGAACGAATTCGGCGAAGCGGTGGGCGTTACGACCTCGTCCCTGGTTTCCGGCCAGAATCTGAACTTTGCGATCCCCATCAACGGGATCGTGGACAGGGAGAAGATACAGGCATATAAGGAAGGGGGAGCCCTCCGGACGCTGCCCCAATATGCGGAAGACAACGCCTATCTGGAATATGAGACCCTCCCGGAGATATTTGTCAACGAATATTACAATACGACCGGTTATCTCGAGCTGGACAACGGCGACACCGTCTATGGGACGGCGCGGGGCGATGGGATGGACGCGTATTATGTGTACTGCAATGCGCCGGGGCATATCGAGGCCTTTCTGCTCACCGATGCGGGAACGAAATATGCCCGGGATCTCACCGTCACCGCCAACAAATACCTTCTGAACGAGTATGTGATCTCCGACTATACGGCGTATGTGGACGGCTATGAGGGACAGTACCTCTCCTGCGCGGTACCCGAACCGGGCGTTTATGTCCTGTCGGTGTTCTCCTACGCGCTCTATGAGACCGAAGCGGTCAACGCGGATTATGTGCTGTACTACGTCTTTGTGCCCGGCGAGACCGCCGTTCCGAACACCACGGGAGATATGGGGGGAGCGCCCCGTTCCCGGCAGCAGCAGGCCTTCGACGCGCTGAAGGCGTGGCTGCAGGTCAATTTCAACGACACGATCGACACGCCTGACCAGATCAATAAGGCGTATTTTGAAGAAAAGACCTTTGACGACGGGGCGAGCCGGGAGGTCGGCCTGATCCTGGGCAACGAAAACCAGCCGGGCGTCGAAACCATCGCCCTGTATTACGGTTATCAATATCCGGACGGGTCGAGAGACTATTCCTTCCTTTTCCTGTATCCCGAGGGGCAATCCTTCTACGCCAGCTATGTCTACTGCGCCGCCGGCGCTCCGCCGGAAACGGATTCCTTCCGGGGAACGACCCACATCCTCGCGCCGGCATATTCCGGCAGCGGCAATCTTGCCTTTGAAGAGGTGGACGGCGTATCCGTCGATTCCATCGACCGAGCGGTGATGACCCACTACGCCAAGCTGAATTTCTCCAGTTCCCTGGAATTCACCCATCGCCTTTTCCGGGAATCCGTTCAGCCCGGCGGCGCTTACGGCATTTCGGATTTCGGCTTCGATCCCGCCGCCCTCGACGTGCCGGAGCTGTAGAGAACACGGGATATGTCCTTCCCAGACGGCGGGCAAAGTTGTAAAACCGTGTTTCGACGCGCATGGGAGGACAGTGAGGGGGGACGGGAGTCCCCCCTTGTATGATATCCCGGCATCATCAGAATTCCTTTCTGATGATGTGCTCCATCTGTCGGCATTTTGTCGACATGGAGAAGGACGCCCGCGGCTGCGGGCGTCCTTCCGTATAGAGAAGAGAAGAAAAAGATGAAAACGGTATCAGGGTCGATGGGGGTATCAGACTTTTTCCTGCTTTTCCACCTGGGCGTCGGGGTCAACCTCGACGCTCTCGCTGTAGCGCACCAGGTCGATCTTGCAGCCCCGGCCGATCTTGACCTTGCGGCCGGAGACCGTGGGGCAGACGGTGTTGACGATGTCCACCTGATCCGCCTCGATGCTCTCGCTGACGGTGAGGCAGCCGGCGGGGGGCTTGCCCCAGGGGAAAGCGAAGGGGCCGGGTCTGCCGAAGACGCCGAACATGCCGCCCTCCGGGCGCTCCTCCACCTTCACGCTGCCGCCGCCGATGGCGCCGCAGCTGTGCTTTTCCAGCCCCAGGGTGATCGTCACCGTTTCGGCGTTGAGAAGCCCGGTGCACTGGAGCTTGCCCCCGGCGCCGATGGGCCCGGCCACGGAAGCGGCAAAGCGGAAACTCTCGGCTTCGATATCCCCCGCCTTCAGGCCGCCGGAGACCCGGACGTCGCCGCCGGAAAGCTTGCCCTCGATGTTCACGCCGCCGAAGAGCTTGACTTCCTTTTCCGCCGCCAGAGTGGCGCATTTCAGGGAGCCGCTGACCTCCGCATTCTGGGCGCTGACCTCGCCGGTGACGTGGGTGCTGCCGGAGGTGCGGAAGTCCTCCAGGCAGCGGAGGTCCCCTTCGCCCTTGGCCGCGCCGGCGCAGCTGAAGCTGCGGCAGCGGACGCCGCCCTCGATCTTTGCGCTGCCGGAAATCTTAACGTCGTCATATTCGCCGCCGGAAAGCACCCCGGCGCCGGAAATCTTCATATCCATGTTCATGCCTCCTTGCTTTGCTCCATGACCAGCGCGGTCACGTCCTTCTGCGTCTCTCCCCGGATGAGGAGGATGCGCTTCACTTCCTCCAGCTGGAACCGCTTGTCCCCGTAGGACGTGCCCAGGAGAAGCACCCAGGCCTCCTTTTCCTCGCCCCGCAGCTTCCGCGCCAGCTCGTCCAGCTCCAGCTCGTTCTTGCCGCTGAGGATCAGCTCCACCCGCTCGGTGATGAGGTTTTCGGGGAAAAAGGTCTCCTGCCCCGTGGCCGTGGCCTTGCGGATGAACCAGTCCTCCGGGATCAGGCCCTTGCGCTTCCAGCGGTACAGAGCCCCGTAGGACATGCCGTAGCGCTCCAGCAGCTCCTTCTTTGAGATCATGTTGTCTTCCAAGTCTCGTTGCCTCCTTTCGGCGTAACACTGTTATGTGGCTATAACGTAACATAACTATGTTACGTTGTCAAGGGGGAATTTGAAATTTTCTTTGAGGGCGGGGACGGGGGTTCCCTCATCCGTCACCTTCGGTGACAGCTTCCCCTAGGGGAAGCTGGGGTGGTTGACGCTGCCCTGTACCGTTTGTCGCTGCGTCTTTCATCCTTGGGCCTTCGTCCCCGTCCACCGCAGGACTACCTTCCCTTGGGGATCGGTGCGCGCGAGGGGCAGCAGGCGCGTCCCAGCGTTGGGGCCCTCGCGCCTGGAATGGGGACCCGCCGCGGAGCGGTGGGCGTGCGGTGAAGGTGGCAGACGCCGTCTCCCGCAAGGCGGCTGACGGATGAGGGACACCCCCGCCGCAGCGATTTTGCAGACGGAAGCGCACGCTGCGCACGGTGATTGACGGCGGGAGCGTAGAGGAGTATAATAACCTGTCCTATTATTTTCAGGGAAGCGCTGAAAACAGAGAAACACGGAGGGAGGGAACCCCTTGGCACAGATCGACGTCATCGTGCCCGTGTATCAGGCGGAAAAGACCCTGGAGGCCTGCGTGGAGAGCGTGCGCAGCCAGAGCTTTGCAGACTGGGCCATGATCCTCATCGACGACGGCAGCACCGACGGTTCGAGGGCCCTCTGCGACGCTCTGGGGAAGAAGGACGGGCGCATCCGGGTGCTGCATCAGCCCAACGGCGGCGTCAGCGCCGCCCGGAACCGGGGGCTGGGGGAGGTCCGCTCCCCCTGGGTGTATTTCCTGGATTCGGACGATCTGCTGATGCCCGGCGCTCTGGAGACCCTGATCCGCCTGGCGGAGGACAACGGCGCGGACACCGCCGCCGGGGCCGTGGTGCTGACGGAGGCGGACGGGTCTCAGATCACGGACGACATCCTGCCCGCCGGGGTCTACGGCGAAGCGGGCATCCGGGAACACATCCTCCTGCCCCTCACGGGGCAGCGCCTCCGGACCCCCATCTTCAACGGCTACACCGTCCGCTTCCTCTTTCGGGCGTCCATTTTGAAGGATAACGCCGTCACCTTCGAGGGAGGCTATCTGGAGGACGAGATCTTCCTCATGGACTATTTCCTCCATGCGGAAAAGCTGGCGGCGACCCAGGCGCCCATCTACGACTATCTCATGAATCCCGCCTCCGCCACCCACCGCTATATGGCGGATTTCCCGCAGGTCTTCCGCCGCTTCATGGAGCGGAAGCGCAGCCGGGTGGCGGGTACGGCACTGGAAAAGGCCTGCCCCGGCTGGGAAGCCGACACCAACTGGGCGGGCCTGCTGATCGCCGTGGGGAACGAATACGCTCCCGGCAACGAGGTGAGCCACCGGGAACACCGAAAGAACATCCGCGCCCTCTGCGCCCTGCCGGAATACGCCGGGGCCATGAAGGCGCTCCGCCCCAAGGGCTGCGGGAAGCGCAAGCAGATCGTCGCGGAGCTGCTGCTGAAGCGGCAGTTCCTGCTGCTGGACATCCTGTACCGCCTGAAAAACCGGAGGTGAATCCGTTATGGTCGCAAAACTGATCCGCGAAAGCGGCATCGCCCGCATCTGCCGGGGCATCTACGGGGAATACCGGAACAGCCTGCTGTTTCATTTCATGGTCCGCGTCTATGCCGCTCTGGGCCGCTTCTTCACCGCCTTCGGGCGGCTGTTCACCCATTCCCTCATCATCGGCGCCTGCTTCCGGGAAGCGGGGCCGGACCGCCTCTGGCGCAGCAGCCTCACCTATCGGGTGGTGAGCTTCGTGCTGAACCTGCCGGGGCTCCTGCTCCACCGGCTCTATCTGAAATACCGGGCCAAGTGCGACGAAAGCGTCCTGCTGGGCCTGGTGTTTGAGGCCGGGGACGGGGCCGCCCTGCTGGAGAGCTGGGTCATCCTGGGGCTGTGGGTCATCCCCTTCAAGTATTGGGACAACACCTATCACCTGCTGGGCTTCCTGGCGGTGCTGGCCCTGCTGTATGTCCGCACGATGCATCGGGGACAGCGCATGAAGCTGGAAAAGACGGGGGTGTTCCTGGCGATGCTGGCCGCGGCGGTGGTGCTGTCCGTGCCCCTGAGCCACCATCCGGAGCTTTCCCAGCGCTATCTGCGCTACCACATCATCTGCATGGTCTGCGTCTATGTCACCGTCAACGCCCCCCGTCACACCGGGGACCTGAAACGCATGGCCGCCGCCTCCGGCGTCGTGATCCTGATCTCCGCCGCCTGGGCGGTGGTGCAGCGCTTCCAGGGGGTGGACATCGTGGCCGCCTATGTGGACAAGACCCTCAACGCCGGCATGCCGGGCCGGGTCCAGTCCTATTTCGACAATCCCAACACCTATGCCCAGGTGCTGGTGATGCTGCTGCCCCTGACGGTGCCGCTGATGCTGACCTCCAGGAAGCCCCTGGGAAAGGCGGCCGCCGCGGTCGTCCTCGCCGTGGGCGTCCTGGCCCTGGCCATGACCTATTCCCGCGCCAGCTGGATCGGCCTGGCAGCGGCGGCCCTGGTTTTCCTCCTCCTGTGGAAGCCGGGGCTGATCCCCCCGTTCCTGATCCTGGCGCTGCTCTGCATCCCCCTGCTGCCGGATACCATCCTGAACCGCCTCTCCACCATCGGCAAGGCCACCAGCGACTCCACCGTCACCAGCCGCTTCCCCCTCTACGGCGCGGGGGCGGAGGTGCTGGTGCGCAGCCCCATCTTCGGCGCTGGCCTGGGGGGCGACGCGGTCAAGCGCTTTATCCGGGACCGGCGGATCTATCCCCTCATCGTCTATTACGCCCACCTGCACAATTTGTTCCTGGAGGTGTGGGTGGAAAACGGGCTGCTGGGCATCTTCGGCTTCCTGGGCGCCTGCTGCTGCGGTCTCCGCAGCCTGGCCCGCCGGAGCCGCCGGGGGAAGGACAAGACGGTGAAGCTCTTCTGCGCCGCCAGCTGCGGCAGCCTGGCGGGCACCCTCCTCACCGGTATGGTGGACTTTATCTGGGCCTATCCCCGGGTGATGTGCATTTTCTGGTTCGTCTTCGCTTTCGGCCTGGCGGCCATCCGCCTGTCCGGGGACGGGGCGGCGGAAGAAGCGCCGCAGCGATGACTTAGCGCGATGGGGACAGGGGAGACGAATTCCCCTGTCCCTTAATTTTACCGCTAAGCGACCGTTTCCCGGTCGCTTCGGGAGGTATGGAAGATGGAGATCGTTCCCGTCAGCGAAGAAAACCTGCGCGCCGCGGCGGAGGTCCACGCCGTTTCCTGGCGGGATTCCCACCGGGCGATCTGCCCGCCGGAATTCGTGGAAGCCCACACGACAGAGCGGCAGGAGGCGTATCTCCGGGCAAAGCAGGCTGCGGGCAGCATGATCTATCTGCTGCTGGAGGGCGGGGAGGCCCTGGGGCTGGTTTCCCGCAGCGGCAGCCTGATCGCGGACTGCTATGTGCTGCCGGCCGAGCAGCGGAAGGGTTATGGCTCCGCCCTCCTGCGCCGGGCCATCGCCGACTGCCCGGAGACGCCCCGGCTCTGGATCCTGGAGACGAACACGGGGGCGGAAAAGCTCTACGAGCGCTTCGGCTTCCGGCGGACGGGAAAACGCATAGAGCATCCCGGCGGCGTGGACGAAGCGGAAATGGCGCTGGAGGCGGAAACGCGACCGGCCGGACAATAGAAGGCGGCGGCAGGGCTTTTGCCCTGCCGCCGTGCTGCGTAATGGGGTTTTACAGACTGTTTTCCGTCCGGCTGATGAGGTCGTCCTGGCAGTCCCGGGACAGCTCATTGAAGTAGGCGGAGTAGCCCGCGATGCGCACCACCAGGTCCCGGTAGGCTTCCGGGTCCGCCTGGGCGGCGCGCATGGTGTCGGAGGAAATGATGTTGTACTGCACCTCCATGCCCCCCATGTCCATATAGGTCCGGGTGACGTCCTTCAGCTTCTGCACGCCCTCGGCGCTGTTGACGGCGGAGGGGTGGATGCGGATGTTCAGGGCCAGGCCGTTCATGAACCTGCCGTGCTCGAAGCTGAGGGCGGAGGAGAGGACGCTGGTGGGGCCGCAGCAATCCCGCCCCTGGGCGGGGGAGGCGGCGTCGGCGATGGGCTTAAAGGCTTTGCGGCCGTCGGGGGTCGCCCAGGTGGTGTAGCCCTGGGCCACGTGGCTGGCGGCGGAGTACATGCCCCCCTTGAAGATGCGGCAGCGCTTGCTGTAGCATTCGGAGCACAGCTCCCGGTAGGTGTCCACCACCCACTGCATCTGCTCGTCGGCATAGGGGTCGGCGTTGCCGTAGTGGGGCACCTGGCTCAGGATGCGCTGCCTCAGGGGCTCGTAGCCCTCCCAGTTGGCCATATAGGCGTCGTAAAGCTCCCGGGTGGTGATGAGCTTTTTGTCGAAGCACATGTACTTGATGGTGGTGAGACTGTCCGCCACGGTGGCCAGGCCCACGGCGGTGGAGCCGTAGGAATTGTATTTCGCGCCGCCGCAGACGATGTCCCTGCCGCTCTCCATGCAGCCCTCCATGGTGACGGAGAGGATGGGGTGCTGGTCATAGTGCATGAACAGGTATTCCACGAAATTTTCAATGGAGACCTGGGCCTTCAGCACATAGCGGGCCAGCTTCTTCCAGGCCTCCTTCACCTCGTCCAGGGAGGTCATGTCGTAGAGATACCCCGTATGGATGGAGCACTGGACGCCGTTCATGGGGTTGAGGCCGTCGTTGAGGGCCATGTCCAAGATGGTGGAGTACTGGGTGTAGGCCTCCGGCGGGGTGGTGCCGTTGCCCCCGGCGTAGTCGTTGCCGGAGCCGGTGATCTCCTGGCAGCCGATGAGGGCATAGTCCCTGGCGTCCCGGAGAGTGAAGCCCAGCTCCTTCATGACGCTGGGGATGATGACCTCGTCGTTCTGGAACAGGGGCAGGCCTCCCACCAGCTTGTTGACCTCGATGGCGCACTCCCACAGCTCGTCGGGGGTGTTTTTGTTGATGCGCAGGGAGATGGTGGGGTCGTGGAGACTGAGGCGGCCCAGGGTCTCCAGGGTCATATAGGTGACGGGATTGGTGGCGTCCTCCCCGGTGTCCGGGTCCACGCCCCCCACGGTGGTGTGGAGATAGGTGTTGCCGATGCCGATGATGACGGTGAGGGGCCCCACGCCGCCGTTGTAGAAGCTGTTGATCTTCATGAAGAAGCAGTCGGTGATCTCCTGGGCCTGGTCCATGGTGATGCGCCCCGCCTCCAGGTCCGCCTTGAGATAGGGCCAGGTGTACTGGTCGAAGCGGCCGAAGGAGCCGATGTCCGTCATGCCGGACATGGAGATCATCATCTCATACAGCAGGGTCTGCTGGCAGGCCTGCCAGAAGGTCTGGGCCGGGTTCTCGCTGAGCCAGAGGAGGTTGTCCGCCATGGTGCGCAGCTCCGAGCGGCGCGCCGGGTCGGCGCATTCCTCCGCCGCCTTTCGGCAGGTCTCGCTGTAGCGCTTCAGCAGGGTCATGGCCCCGGTGCAGACGATGTCCACGGAGGAATAGAAGATGCACTTCTCCGCGTCCTCCCCCATAAGGTTGTTGCGGTGCGCTTCCAGCCAGTCCCGCGCCTCCTGGCGCAGGGAGGCGTAGCCCCGGCTGAGGAGCTTGGCGTAGCCGGGGGTGGAGTGGCCCGCGGGCATCATGACGATGGGCATGTTCTCCCCGAAGGAGCGGACGCCCAGCCGGTTCAGCTCCTCATAGCCGTCGGGGTGCCAGGCCTGGGCCATTTCCTCGATGGTGCGGCCCTTCCAGTAGTCCCGCACGCTCCGCAGCCCCTCCAGGTCCTCCTGGCTCATCACCAGGCGCAGCTCGTCAGAGGGAGGATTGTGGTAGAGACCGTCCTCTCCCAGCTTCCATTCGCCGTTTTCCACGAAGTTCAGGTACATGAGACCGTCGCCCCAGCGGGGGTCCAGCCGTGTGCCGCAGAAATAGCGGGTATGGTTGGCGACCAGGATCTCATGATCCTCCACCCGGGTGGTCTGCTCCTCGCACATGGCCTTGAAGATCATGGCGTTTTTGATGGCGGGGACGGCGCTTTCATACTTCTTGCTGGCTCTGGTCACGATCAGCGAGCGCTCCGCGTCCACATGGAAGATGCGCTCCCGCACCCGCTCCTTCATGACCTTCATTCTTTCCGTTACCGGGCGAAACTGATACATGTTGACCTCCTGTTCTCCCCGGCCCGCGCCGGGAAACGATGCACTGTCAGACTTACAGATCCATGCCTTCCAGCTCACGCACCAGCTCGGCGAAGAGCTGCAGCGCGCTGTTCACCGGCGCGGGCGTGGACATGTCCACCCCGGCGATCTTCAGGAGGCTGATGGGGTCGGCGCTGCTGCCGCCGGAGAGGAAGCGCTTGTAGTCCGCCACCGCCGCTTCCCCCTCGGAGAGGATGCGCTCGGCGATGGCCACGGCGGCGGAGAAGCCGGTGGCGTACTGGAACACATAGTAATCATAGAAGAAATGGGGGATACGCGCCCACTCCAGGGCGATGCCCGGATCGGAGACCATGTCGGGGCCGAAATAGAGCTTGTTCAGCTCCAGATACTTTTCGCAGAGCACGTCGGCGGTGAGGGCTTCGCCGCTTTCGGCCATTTTGCCCATCATCAGCTCGAATTCCGCGAACATGGTCTGCCGGTAGACCGTGCCCTTGAACTGGTCCAGGAAATGGTTGATGAGGTAGGCCCGCGCCTTCTTGTCCGTCGTTTTCCCCAGGAGGTGCCGCATCAGCAGCACCTCGTTCACCGTGCTGGCGACCTCCGCCACGAAGATCACATAGTCCGCGGTGCTGACGGGCTGGGCCGCGCAGCTGTGGTAGCTGTGGAGGGCGTGGCCCATTTCGTGGGCCAGGGTGAACATGCTGTCCAGATTGTCCTTGTGGTTCAGCAGCACATAGGGATGGGGCCGGGCGCTGCCGGAGGAATAGGCCCCGCTGCGCTTGCCCACGTTCTCATACACGTCGATCCAGCGCTCGCCGAAGCCCTTGCGCAGCAGGTCCGTGTAGTCCTTCCCCAGCACGGCCAGGGCTTCCAGCACCGTGGCCTTGGCTTCCGCGAAGGGAATGGTCGCCGCCGCGTCGGCGACGATGGGGGTGTAGACGTCGTACATGTGCAGCTCGCTGAGCCCCAGCAGCTTTTTCCGCAGGGCGACGTAGCGATACATGGCGGGGAGGTTCTGGTGCACCGCCTCGATCAGGTTCAGATAGACCTCCGTCGGAATCTCGTTGCCGAACAGGGCGGCCTCCAGCGTGCTTTCATAATGCCGGGCCCGGGCGTGGAATATCAGCTGCTTGAACTGCCCGTCCAGGGTGGCGGCGATGGTGTTGCGGTATTCCCCCAGCCGGTCGTAATAGGTCTCGAAGACCCGCCTGCGGAAATCCGGGTCCGGGTCCTCCAGGAGCGTGGTGAGGGTGCCGTTGGTCAGGGCCCGTTCCGCGCCCTGGGCGTCCTTCACCGGGGGGAAGCGCATGTCTGCGTTGCGCAGGGTGCTGCCGATGTTGTCCGGCGCGTCGGCCATCTCCCCGGCGGCGGCCAGCAGGGCCTCGCACTCCGGGCTGAGGATGTGCGCAGCGCTGCGGCGGATGAGGTAGAGGCTGCGGCGGTATTCCTCCAGGCCGGGCTCCGCTTTCAAAAAGTCCGCCAGGGTCTCCTCCGGGATAGCCATGATCTCCGGCGTGGCGAAGGCCGCAGCGGCGGAGATGGCCACGACGACGCTCATGGCCTTGCTTTTCATGTCCACATAATGGCTGTCGGCGGTGTCCTCGTCCGAGTGGCAGTTGGCATAGCCGTGGAGCTTCGTGAGGCGGACGCTGAGGTCGTCCTGCAGGCGGAACCAGGCCAGCAGGCCTGCCGCCGACGCTCCCAGCTTGCCCCGGAAGGCGGCGATTTCGGCAGGCAGCTCCTTCAGGGAAGCAAATTCCGCCTGCCAGGCCTCCTCCGTGGGGAAAATATCCGACAGGTCCCAGGTGTCCTCCACCGGGACCTCGCTGCGCTTGGGGATGGCTTTTGTGCTCATGGGCGTTACCTCCATAGGGATAATTTCTTTTCCCACATTATAACATACGGAATTGCCCTTGTAAATGTGCCGCAGATGCTTGAAAACGGAGGGAAAGCGTGTTATTTTGTTGGCATGACAAACATAGGGCGGTCGTTTCCGTCCGCCCGGAATACGGAAGGAGCGAATGACAATGATCAGAACGAGCGTCGTGGAACTGACGACCATCCCGGCGGTGGCCTACCGGCAGAAGCTCCCCGCCGGCGGGTCCGGCATCACCGTCTGCCGCTACGGCGAAAAGCAGGTCGGCCTCGCCTCCATCAGCACCCGGTCCGGCAAGGCGATCCCCGCGGAGAACAACCCCGCGGAGCTGTATCCCGCGGAAGCCTTTGCGGAGGCCATTGAGCTGACCCGGGGCCTGCCCTACAAAAAGCTGGGCAAGGTGACGATGCTGAAAAAGTCCTTCAAGGAGCAGGAGCCCAAGGCGGAGGAGGAAGAAATCCCCGTGGACCTGGCGGCCTATGATAAGCTGGCGGCCAAGTACACCGACAAGACCGGCAAGCTCTCCTATGAGCTCATCAACAAGGACCTCATCAAGTTCCTCAAGAGCAGCAGCGTGGTGCGCGGCCTCATCGCCGAGCAGGCGTCCGCCGCAAAGATCAAAAACTATATCGTGGGCGTCAAGGTCCGGGACGTCACCGGCAACAAGGACCTGACGGACAAGCAGGTGAAGCAGCTGACGGACATGCTGGACAACGTCTATCCCAAGGGCGTGTTCAAGGAACTCAACGACGAGATCAGAAAGACCCTGGGAAAAGCGAAGCAGTAAAAAAACCAGGAATCTTCCGGGAATACGCCGCGTATTCCCGGTTTTTTCTTGTCATATCCGGCGAAAAACGGCGACTATAAGAGTGAAGGGCAGATGCAGAAAAGGCGTCGGGCCTGAATCTTTAGCGGCGACCGCCGCATTCCGGCGGATAAGGACGAAAGGAGGGCGGAGCATGGAGGACAGGGAGATCGTGGCCCTGTATTGGGCGCGGGACGAGCGGGCCATCGCGGAGACGGAGGGGAAATACGGTCCCTTCTGCCGCAGCCTGGCCCGGAACCTGCTGGGCAGCCCGGAGGACGCGGAGGAATGCGTCAGCGACGCCTGGATGGAGGCCTGGAACTCCATGCCGGAGGAAAGGCCGGACCTGCTCCGCCCCTGGCTTGGGCGGGTGGTGCGCCTCAACGCCATCGACCGCTGGCGGTCTAATCACCGGCAGAAGCGCTTCGGCGGCGTGGAGGACCTGGTGCTGGAGCTGGAGGACTGCGTGCCCGCCTCCTCGGACGACCCCCAGCGGGCCCTGGAGACTTCGGAGCTGGGAGAGCTCCTGCGGCGCTGGCTCGGCGCCCTGGGGGAGGAGGAGCGGCGGCTGTTTCTGCGGCGCTACTGGAACGGAGAAGCCCTGAACGCCCTGGCGGCGGAGGAGAGGATCAGCCCCGCGGCTCTGGCCCAGCGGATGCACCGGCTGCGGCTGAAGCTGAAAAGCTATCTGGAGAAGGAGGGGATCACACTGTGAGCAGGGAAAGCGAAAAACTCTATGAGGCCATCGGACAGGCGGCGGAGGGACAGATCGAGGAGGCCCAGGGGCCCCGCCGGCGGCGAAAACTGCGCTGGGCCGCCCCTCTCGCGGCGGTGCTCGCCCTGGCGGCGGCGCTGACGGTCTTCCTCTCCGGCCCCGGCAAGGGAAACACGGCCTACGCCGTGGCGGAGGCGAAATATCCCACGGCGGAGAAGGGCGGCAGGCTTTATCTGCCCCACAGCGGCGATCTGAACCGGTTCCTCCGCGCATCGACGGCGGAATTCCTCTGCGACAACGGGGGGAAAAACCGGGTCTGCTCCCCCCTGAACGTCTACCTGGCCCTGAGCATGCTGGCGGAGACCGCAGGGGGCGAGAGCCGCGCCCAGCTTCTGGAGCTGCTGGATTCGCCGGATATGGAGACCCAGCGGCAGCGCGCCAAGGCGCTGTGGGAGCGGAGCTACTACGACGGGGAGGACGCGGGCTTCTGCCGTCTGGCCTCCTCCCTCTGGCTCCGGGAGGATATGGACTATGTGAAGTCCGCCGTGAACACCCTGGCGGGGGATTACTATGCCTCGGTATTCCGGGGGAAGATGGGCTCCGAGGGCTATAACGGGGCCCTGCAGGCCTGGCTGAACGAACAGACCGGCGGCCTGCTGCGGGAGCAGGCGGAGCAGGCGCGGCTGGACCCCAATACGGTGATGGCCCTGGCGGCCACCATCTGGTTCAAGGGAGACTGGGAGCATAAATTCGAGCCGGCCTTTACCGCCCCCCAGACCTTCCATGCGCCTTCGGGGGATCTGGAGCGGGATTTCATGCACGGAAGCTGGGAAGACCAGATTTTCTGGGGGGAGGGCTTCACCGGGGCATCCCTGCGGTTTTCCAGCAACCGGCGGATCCTTTTCCTTCTCCCGGAGGAGGGAAAGAGCCCGGAGCAGCTTTTGGAGGACGGGACGTTTTCGGATCTCCTCCTGAGCGACTTCCGAAGCCGGCCGGAGTGGGAGCATGTGACTCTGGAGATCTCCCTGCCCAAATTCGACGTGGATTCCGACCTGGACCTGATCCCGATCCTGAGCGATCTGGGGGTGACGGATATCCTGGAATTGGAAAAAGCGGATTTCACCCCCCTGCTGGGGGCTGCGCCCGCCGCCCTGACGAAGGCGGAGCATGCCTGCCGGGTCAAGGTGGACGAGGAGGGCTGCGAGGCTGCCGCCTATACCATCATCTCCGCGGGCGGCGGCGCCGCTCTGGAGCCGCCGAGGACCGTGGAATTCATCCTGGACCGGCCCTTCTTCTTCGCGATCCTGGGCATGGACGACCTGCCCCTGTTTATGGGGATCGTCAACGACCCGGCGGCATAAGCGTACAGCAGCCCTGCCGGGCTCCCCTCCGGGGGAGCCCGGCTGTTTTCCGGGGAAACACGGTGTTGACGGAAGGAAACAAACAGGGTAAAATACCTACATTGTTTCCCGGGAAAAGGAGGGTGCGGAATGGCAAAAAACGGGAAAAGGAGCGCCCCGGCGCTGCCGGAGGGGCCTTTTATCACCCGCGACAGGAACTTTTACAGAGGCTTCTTCTCCCTCCTTATCGTCATCACCCTCCAGCAGCTGGCGGCCCTCACGGTGAACCTGGTGGACAATATCATGCTGGGGCGCTATACGGAGCTGGCCCTTTCCGGGGCGACGCTG
>JAEETX010000101.1 GCA_016286665.1 Oscillospiraceae bacterium | reverse complement strand
GGTGAGCGAGCGGTTTTTGTCCGAAAATGGCCTGAAACTGGGAGATACGGTGACCCTCAAGCTGGGCAATTATCTTATGGAGCAATATGAGCCCCTTGGGGCCGTAGCTGTTACCCAAGGCCGCTACGCCACTGAATGGACCGAACAAACCTTCACCGTCGTAGGGACCTGGCAGGACACGGGTGGACGGCGCTGGCAGGAGCAGGAGCACTATTCCTATTATTCCACCGGCTCCCTGCAGGACCAGGAGCTTTACTGGGCCTATTCCGACAACGCCATCTTTGTGCCCGCGGCTTTCCTGCCCGCAAGCTGTGACCTGGAAAACCACAGCTTCCGCCCGGCGGAGGTAAGCTTCATTGTCCATAACGCGGACAATATCGCCGCCTTTGGAGAAAAATGCCTGCCCCTGGTGGAGGAAATGGGCTTGAAGTATGCCTGGAACGACGCCGGATGGCCGCTGATTGCGGAGAAAATGGCCCAGACCCGGCGGCTGACGATGATGAAGCTGCTCATCTTCGCCGTGGCTTCCCTGCTGGCGGCGTGGCTTACCGTGTATCTCTTTTTGCATCGGCGGCGCCGAGAGTACGCTATTCTACGGGCGTTGGGCATGCCCCGGAAAGCGGCAGCCCGTGCTTTTCTGCTGCCGCTGCTGGTCCTGGCGGCTTTCGCTGCTGCCCTGGGTCTGTTTGCCGCCTGGCTGCGGTCCGGCGCGGCGGCGGCAAAGAGCGCGGAGGAATTTGCGGAGGCGGGTCTGGAGGCCATGCCCAGCGCTCACATCGGGGTCTATCTGCTGGGGGCCTTCGGCCTCTTGCTGGTAGTCGCGCTCCTGGCCGCTCTCTATCTCCGGGCGCTGGGAAAGCGCAGCCCCCTGGCCCTTTTGCAGGACGGGAACCGAAAGAAGGAGAAGAAGGGCGGCATTCAAAGTACAGAAATCAGCCCGGAAGCCCTGGCCGCTGCCGCGTCGGTTCTGGCTATTCCCGTAACTGTCACAGGAAAACCCATCCACGGATTCCTGCGGCGATATGTCCTGCGGCATATCCGCCGGGCAGGGGTGAAAACGCTGTTGACCTTGCTGCTGGCGGCCCTGCTGGTGGGGGCCGTGGGGCAGCTTACGGTGCTGCGGGAACGCTATGGCGAAATGATGAAAAATGTCAGAGTGGAGGTCAATTTCTACGATGGGCTTTCCCTTGGGAAAGCGGAAAACCTGATGAAAACCGGGATGCTCAGCGACCCGGTCTATGTGCGGCGGTATGACGATGGCATCGACCAAGGTGAACTGGAACTGGAGCTGGCCGAGGTGGTCTTTACCAACCGTCTGGACGCCGTGATTTCTGACCCTGTGACCTGGCTGGAAGGATATGACGAAGCAACTGCCATGCAGGAAAAGGGAAAAGTCTGTATTCTACCCTCCCCGGTGATGGAACGAAAAGGAATGAAGCTGGGGGACGAGGTACGCATTGAGGAATTCGACTGTATCAAGTGGCTGAGCTCAGGCCACAACGTGAATCCCCGTACCATGGAGGAGAAGCTGGCCCTGCGGGATCAGTATCGCAGCTTCTATAAGATTATTGGTCAGGTGGAAACAACACAGGAAAAGACGATTGTTTATGCTCCCGCAACGGCCTTCGGGGCCTATTTCTTCTTCGGAACGACCTTGTATCTTGATTCCGCCAGCTTCACGCTGAATAATTATCAGGATGCGGATAAGATCCGGCAGATGGCGGCGGAGATCCAGTACACCGCCAAAAAGCCTCCCGTGTTCAGCATGGACACTTCCGACGCGGACCGCATTTACCGGGTATATCGGCTGATTGAAACGCTGTACCCCCTCACCGTGGCGGCGGCCCTCATTTTGGGGACCCTGCTGCCCGTGCTGATGATCCTCCAGGAGCAGAAGGAGGCGGCCATTTTGCGGGCCCTGGGCTGGTCGAAGAAGCTCACCATCCGGCGGCTGACCCTGGAGCAGGCGGCCCTGTGCCTTGCGGGCCTCATACTGGCCGTCGCGGCATTGTTTGCGGTGAACGGCGCGGGCTTCCTGGGGGTGATCCTGATACCCATTTTGTATATCGTCGCCCACTTTGCCCTCTGCGTAGGGGCCTCTGCCGCCATCTCCGCCTCCATCCTGCAAAAGAGCCCCATGCGGCTATTGCAGACGAAGGAATAAAAAAGACTCCCTCCGGGAGGGAGCTGTCAGCGAAGCTGACTGAGGGAGCCTGCGGGCTTGGCGGTTGTCGTTACGCTGCCGAGCGCGTTCTCCCCCACCGGCCTGCGGGCCGGAGCCCCCTCCCGGAGGGGGCCAAAGAGGAAGCAAACCAAAAACTGCGAATCGGAGGAACCGACCATGCCCATCCTGTCCATCGAAAACCTGAGTTACACCTATCCCGGCGGGCAGAAGGCCGTGCTGCGGGAGGTAAACGCAGCTTTTGAGCCGGGGAAAATGTACGCCATCACCGGCCCCAGCGGCAGCGGCAAATCCACCCTTCTGAGCCTCCTAGCGGGGATGGAGACCCCCACGGAGGGGGCCGTCGTCTGCGAGGGGGAGAGCCTGGCGGACATGGACCTGGACGCCTACCGGCGGGAGAAGATCGCCTTTGTGTTCCAGGCATACCAGCTCCTTCCCCTGCTGACGGCGCGGGAGAACGTGTGCCTCCCCATGGAGATGCAGGGCGCGCCAACGGCGGAAGCGTCGGAGCGGGCGGACGCCCTCCTCCTGAGCGTGGGATTGCCGGACACACTCCACAAGCGCTTCCCCGGCAACCTCAGCGGCGGGGAACAGCAGCGGGTGGGCATCGCCCGGAGCCTTGCTTCCGGCGCGAAGGTGATCCTGGCGGACGAACCCACGGGGAACCTGGACGACGAGAACACAGCGGCCATCATGGCGCTATTACGCAAGCAGGTGACGGACAGGGGCTACTGCGTCATCATCGTCACCCACGACCCGGAGGTGGCCGCCGCCTGCGACGTGCAGTATCGGATGCTGGGCGGCACACTGGTGGGATAAGGGAACTTAATACAAAACATAAAGAAACACCGCGCGGCGCACGGAAGGAGCACCCTAAACCGTGGATCGCGTGGTGTTTTTCTGTCGCTTTTGATCCCGAGACCGGAAGACCGGGAAACCCGGGATCCGAAACCTATCGCTTTGCGCTGCGGCTCTGGCCCAGATAGAAGCCGTTGGCCTTCATGATGTCCCCCAGGGCCTCCAGATACTTCTCCGATTTGTGCACGGCAAAGGCGTCCGCGTCGATGGGGATCTTTTTCGCATCCATCTGCCGGATGCTCCAGATGTAGAGGATATCCAAGGCCGGGATCAGCTCCTCCGCCTCCTCCGTCAGCTCGTATTCCGTGGAGGGAGGGAAGGTGTCGCTGCGGACGATCCGCCGCACGAGCCCGTCGCAGATGAGCTCCTTCAGCTGCTGGCTCAGCACCTTTTCCGAGAGGGGCAGCACCTTCAGGGTCTGATTGAAGTGGATGGAGCCGTGGGTGTAGATCTCATGGAGGATGGTCATCTTCCATTTTCCGCCCAGACAGTGCAGGGCATAGTGATAGGGATTGGTGGGGTGGTCGAATTCCTCCCGCGCCATCTCGCTGCCGCCTCCTTTTCCGTAGATTCCTTTCCACTATTTTACCACAGACTTGCCTCAGAGGAAATGACAAAATGACGAAATTTGTTCCTTCAATTTGTGCACGGTGATGAAAAATCCGGAATATTCGGGCAAAATTGCACAAAATCGCGGCGAAAACCGCAGCGTTTCGCGGATACCAAACGGTTACTACTAACCGGACGGTAAGGGATTGAGCGGCAAGTGAGTAATTGAAAAGAAGGGTAATTCAGCGTATATTGAATATGCATAATAACATATTTATAAACAAAGCGTTATAATACCATAGCGACAATGAAGGAGGAGAACCATGGTAGCGGTAGAAAAGAGCTTTGTCAGCAGCATGTTTTCCGTGGAGGGCAAGGTGGCCCTGGTCACCGGCGCGACGGGCGCCCTGGGCTGCGTCCTCAGCAAGGCCTACGGCTATGCCGGGGCCAAAGTGTTCATGACCGGGCGCAACGAAGCCAAGCTGAAGGCCCTGGAGGATGAATTCAAGGCCGAGGGCATCGACTGCGCGTTCTTCGTGGCGGACCCCGCCAAGGAGGAGGATGTGAAGGCATGCATCGCCGCCTGCGTGGCGAAGTACGGCGAGGTGAACATTCTGGCGGTATGCCACGGCTTCAACAAGCCCGCCAGCGTTCTGGACCAGAGCGTGGACGAATGGCAGTATATCATGGACGCCGACTGCCGCAGCGTCTACATCGTCACCAAGTTCGTGGCGGAGCAGATGGTGAAGCAGGGCAAGGGCGGCAAGATGGTGGTGGTCACCTCCCAGCGCTCCAAGCGGGGCATGGCGGGCTACACCGGCTACTGCACCTCCAAGGGCGGCGCGGACCTGATGGTCAACTGCCTGGCCGCCGACCTCACCGCCAAGTATAAGATCAACGTCAATTCCATCTGCCCCACCGTCTTCCGCAGCGATCTGACGGAATGGATGTTCGACCCCGAAAGCCAGGTTTATAAAAACTTCCTGAACCGGGAGCCCGTGGGCCGGCTGGCGGAGCCCAGCGATTTCGTGGGCTACGCCCTGTTCCTGTCCTCCGCCGCTTCGGACTACATCACCGGCGCCAACTGCGACTGCTCCGGCGGCTATCTGGTGGTGTGAGCCGTGAAGGAGATCAAAAATATCCTCATTGCTGGCGGCGGCATGATGGGGAAAAACATCGCTTTCGTCTTCACGAAAAACCCCGCCTATCAGGTGGCGGTCTACGACATGCGGGAGGTGGACGTGGCCGCCGGCATCCGGCAGAACACGACGGAGCTGGTGGAAAAGGGCGTCCTGGACCCCGCCGAGCTGGAGGAGAGGCTCAGCCGCGTCTCCTTCACCACGGACCCTGCCAGCCCCCTGCTGGCCGGGGCGGACCTGGTGGTGGAGGCGGTGTTCGAGGATATGGATGTGAAGCGCCAAACCTTCGCCATGCTGGAGGAGCGCTGCCGGGAGGATACCATCTTCTGCACCAATTCCAGCGTCATGAGCCCCAGCCTCATCAGCCGTGACCTGCGTAAGCGCGACCGCTTCGTGGGCACCCACTTCTGGAATCCCGGCCATCTGATCCCCCTGGTGGAGGTGGTGAAATCCGACGCCACTTCCGACGAGACTGCTCAGACCGTCATGGAGGTCCTGGCCGGGGTGGGGAAGGAGCCGGTCCTCTGCAAAAAGGACGTGCCCGGCTTCATCGCCAACCGGATGCAGCACGCCCTCTGGCGGGAGGCCATCAGCATCGTCGCTAACGGCATCGCCGACGCCGAGACGGTGGACAAGGCCGTGAAGTATTCCTTCGGCCTGCGCCTGCCCCAGCTGGGCCCCCTGGAGAACGCGGATATGGTGGGCATGGACCTGACCTGGAGCATCCACGACTATATCCTGCAATACCTGGAGGATTCCCACCGGCCCTCGCCCCTGCTGGAGCAGCTGAAAGCGGAGGGCAAGCAGGGCTTCAAGACCGGGGAGGGCTTCCGCAAGTGGACCCCGGAGCAGATCCGGGAGGCCAATTCCGGCCTGAATGCATATCTGATCAAAATGCTGTACGGAAAATGAATTCAAATCAAAGCCGCTGTGCGGCTTCGATTTGAGAAGGATTTACGCTTCGCTTCCCGCGCGTCCTTATTTGCCGGAATGGCGAGTATCCGCGCAAGCGCAAATACCCGCAGATTCCGGCAAAACGTCCTTTTCAAAATGGAACCGGCGGTTCCATTTTGAGAGGAGGAGCAGCGAAATGAATGAGCTTTGGTTCTCTGATCCAAAGCGAACGATATGGAGCTTGCTCCGACGAAGTCAGCTCCGCGAGAAGTATTTTTCGCGAGGCGCATGTCCCCGCGAAAAATGAGTCCAGCTTTCTTCGCGCCTGCGGGCGCGAACTCTGCGAGGCTTTGGAAAGAAATATTCTGAAAATGATATTGTGAAATGGAGGACAACCACATGGCAAAAACCGTTTTCATCGACCTGACGCATCCCTTCAGCGCGGAGATCCCCCGCTGGCCCTATTTTGACAAGCCCGTGATCGACAACCAGCACACCATGGCCAAGGGCGGCGTGCTGACCCAGAAGATCACCTGCACCATGCATACGGGCACCCACTGCGACGCCCCCCGTCACGTCATGGAGTATGAATTCGACGGCCGCCGCGCCCGCTACACCCATGAGATGCCCATCGACGCCTACACCGGCCAGGCTGTGGTGCTGAAGATCGATATCGAGCCCTGGGGCCTCATCACCGACAAGCATCTGGACGAGGCCTGCAAAAAATACGGCGTCGACCAGAAGAAGCTGAAGGGCAAGATCATCTGCCTCAACACTGGCATGCACCGCCTCTTTGACGACACCAAGGCCTATTACCACTACGCCGCCGGCACCGGCATCGAGGCCGGGAAATGGTTCGTGAAGAACAAGGTCAAGTGCGTCGCCATGGACTCTCAGGCCCTGGACCATCCCCTCCACACCGCCATGGGCAACAACGGCATGACCCGCATGAACCTGCTGGGCGCCACCGGCAAGCCCATCACCGAGGAATACATCGAGCTCTTCGGCGAGGAAGCCTACGCCAAGTTCGACAAGTTCACCTACATCAAGCTCTACGGCGAGAAGGCCTATCACGACTACGCCGGGGACCTGGAGGACATCGGCGTGTGGGGTACCTGGGAGCCCTGCCATAAGGAAATGCTGGGCCACGGCATCGTGGGCGTGGAGAACCTGGGCGGCGACCTGGACAAGATCATCCCCGGCCGCTGGTTCCGCTTCAACTGCTTCCCCCTGCGCTGGTATCTGGGCGACGGGTCCATGGCCCGCGTGGCTGCGGAAGTGGACGAGAAGGACATCGACCCCAGCGTGCCCGACCGCACCTATGCCTACGGCGGCACCGGCTACGGCTTCCCCGAAGGCAACGGCGACAGCGCTCTGGAATACATGCAGAAGCTCTTCTCCCGCAAAAAGTAAGGGCAGGGGAGGCTTATCATGGCAAAAACCATCATCACCGTGGCCACCACCGGCGCGTGGCCCAAGAAGGAAAACAACCCTAACGTGCCCATGACCCCGGCGGAGATCGCCGAGGACGTCTACGACTGCTGGCTGGCGGGGGCGGCCATCGCCCACCTCCACATGCGGGACGACGAGGGCAACGGCACCATGAACAAGGATAAGTTCGCGGAAACGGTGGAGCACCTCCGGAAAAACCACCCCGACTGCGACGTGGTGCTGAACATGACCACCTCCGGCGACCTCTACGCCACCGACGAGACCCGGCAGGCCCATCTGCAGCTGCTGAGGCCGGAAATGGCCTCCTATGACTGCGGCAGCATGAACTGGATGAACAACGCCCTGTTCATCAACTCCCCCCAGTTCCTGGAGGAGCTGGGACTGCATATGCAGGAGTGGGGCGTGAAGCCGGAGATCGAGGCCTTTGACCCCGGCATGATCGCCAACGCCGCCTATTACCTGAAAAAGGGCGTGCTGAAGGCCCCCCTCCATTTCCAGTTCTGCATGGGCTGCGCCAACGGCATCCCCGGCAGCATGAAGAACCTCATCTTCATGAAGGAGACCATGGAATCCCTGTGCCCCGGCTCCACCTGGAGCACCTTCGGGGTGGGCCGCAGCGCCATGGAAATGCTCTACGGGGCCGTGGCCCTGGGCGGGCATATCCGGGTGGGCATGGAGGACAACGTGCTCTATGCCAAGGGCAAGCTGGCCGACTCTAACCGGCAGTTCGTGGAGCGGGCCGCCCGTGTCATCCGGGAATACGGCAACGAGGTGGCCACCAGCAGCGAAGCCAGGGAGATCCTGGGCCTCCGGTGAAAGAACCCCCCTCCATCCGGCTTTTAACCCTGCGCGGCAGAAAGTAAGAATATTAAAAAATCAAAGGAGAAGTAACCATGGATAAACAGCAACGTCTCGGCTTCGGCGGACGCGGCTCGATCCTGATGATCTATCAGATCCTGGCCTATGCCGGTTACACTGCGTTTACCAACTTCCCTCAGAACATCCTCTCCAGCTTCTACGGCGGTACCCAGCGCCTGACCTTCATGAACCTGATCGGCTCCCTGCTGGGCTATGTCATCACCTACTTCGTTATTTCCCCCCGCATCGGCAAAATGAAGAGCGTCAAACGCGTGGGCATGTATATCGGCTTCGTCGCCCTGATAGTCTGTGCCTGCCTTTGCATCATCCCGCCTTCCCAGAGCGCCCTGTGGTGCGTATTCTTCGTGCTGACCCTCATCACCACCCAGCTTTGGGGCTGCTTCTTCGTCACCCTGCTGATCGGCAACTGGTTCCCCCGCCGGAAGGGCACCGTCATGGGCATCGTCACCATGGCCTTCCCCATCGTCACCGGCATCTGCCTGGGCTTGTTCGCCAACCAGTTCTTCAAAATCTTCGGCACGGAGATGGGCGCTCAGATGGGCGCGCTGATGGCCACCGGCCAGTATGCGCCCGACGTGGCGGAAGGCATCGCCACCGGCAAGGCCGTCGTCAAGGCCAGCCTCATTTCCTTCTCCCCCTACTGGATCATCTCCCTCCTGGGCATCATCCTCTGCGGCATCTTCCTGAAGGACTTCCCCGAACAGTGCGGCGCTTACCGCGATAACGCCCGCACCTTCCCCCCCGAGATGGCCCAGCAGATGCT